>CAMEUD010000088.1 GCA_945937975.1 uncultured Clostridia bacterium | reverse complement strand
AAATTTAAGTTAAAATTCCCCATATAATTCCTTTACTTTAATATATATTACATCAGCAATTTTGTCAATAATGATATAAAAAAACACCTTATATATACCAAACTTTATATATAAAGTGAATTTTTATTTTAGCCTAGATATGTAAATGTTAAAATTACTCCAACAACTATTAATGCTATCATTAACAAAAATATTGAAAGTGCAATAAAGCCAAGTGGCTTTTTATTAAGCAATAACTGTTTTATTACCAAATTTAATGACAATATTAAAAATGCAAGTGGATAAAATATCATTGATATTCCTAAAATAATTAGCATAATGCCAAAGAACACTGATGCACTATCCACTAAACTAAATCCCCAAAAAATAAGAGCAAAACTAATTGCAAAAACAACTGCACCGATTATAGAATATAAAATTGATTTTTTTGCCAGAACAGTGCTTGTTTGTTTTGCTTCTGGATTGGACTTAATATCATTATATGCTACTCTTATGTCCACAAACTTATCAAATATTTTGAATATTAAACTAAAAATTCCTTTATTTCTTGCCATATTTTCTCCTTTTAAATTCTTCTTGATTGATTTTTCTTACTTTTTACCAAATTTAAACTTTTATTAAAATTCAAGAAATCTTGTTGTTTTTCTATTGGAAGTGTATTAAACCACTGAGTTTCTTTATTTTTTTCTTTTATTATAATTACTGAAAGAGCAACACATATTACAAAAAGTAAAAATAAGAATACTACACTGCAAATTCCAAAAGCACCACTCGCCATGCCTTGACACAATAATATAATTGCAAGAGCAAGTGAGAAAATTGCACTAAAAATTAAAAAGATAATAAAATTTTTTATTTCAAAACCCTTTGCCATTTCCTGTTTTGACATTTTTGCAAAACTTAAATTTTTTCTTGCAAAATTAATTGTTACAATAATAATAGGAATAGGCAGTAAGGAAATAACTACAAGAATTAATACCAATGCCCAACTTGCAATACCAACAAATCCAGACAATCCCAACGAATTTTGCAAAGTATCAGAATTTGTCAAATCGTGCGATTTGTTTGCAATTTCAACAATTGTACTGAATATATTCGTGTAGATATGCATTACAATTGTTCCAACAATCATAGCAAGTGCCAAAGCGAAAAATAATATTGCTATAATGTTGAATATCTTTCTAGACTTTTGAGGTTTATTTAGTTCATAGTTAAGAAAAGGGACTGTGATTCCATACTTAAGTCATTTTTTCTCAGTTTATTTACTTGTTTTTGCATATATGGGCTAAAACTATTTTTTCAATTTCTTCCCCACAATTTGCAATTCCTTTGTTTAAGGTTTCTTCCATATATCCCCCTTACATGAGAGTAAACTATTTATTTATTGTTTTTGGTCGTATCTTCTTCCACAATATGGACATTTTGGTTTTGCATTACCAATCATTTCGATTGGTGCACCACAACCCAAACATACACCAGTTTTGATATGACCTTCTTTTTCAAGTAATTCATTTTTTGATAAAACTTTTTTGTCTTTTGGAACAATATATTTCCCGTCAACAATCTCAAAGCCCATCAAATAACCTTGTGCAATAAGGTATTGCACATTTTTAAGCATTTCTTCACTTTTCTTTCCATATATTGAAGCAAGTTCATCAATACTTTGAATGTTATTTTTTATAATTTGGTTACAAACATTTTGATAAACTTTCATTTCACCAAACTTTATCCAAACTATTGGACATCCATAAAAACCTAGAACAGTTAATATTATTCCAATGGTTAAAAGTATACTACTTTTTGATGCTCCAAAAATTATCAAAAAAATTCCAACAGGTAAAAACACTGTAAAGATTAAAGAAAAACATAATAATTTTATAACTTTCTTATCCATAACAATTTGATTATAACATAAATATATCAAATCACAAGAAAAAAAATACCAAGTTTCGCTTGGTATTTTACTTTTTATTCTTCAAATAATTCACTTTCAACACATAAGCAAATCAAATGATAAATTGGCAAATGATACTCTTGTATTCTATAAACTCTCTTTGATGGAACATTGATTGTTATATCTGCAATATCTTTAAGTTTTCCACCAGTTTCTCCTGTGAGAGCAATAACTTTTATTCCCATACTCTTTGCAAGCATACTTGCATACACAACATTTTTTGAATTCCCACTTGTTGATATTGAAATTAAAATGTCATCTTTAATTCCCAAAGCATTTACAAGTTGAGCAAACATCATCTTTTCATTACAATCGTTAAGGAAAGCAGTGTTATATGCACAAAATGATGTTAATGGAATTGCTTTTACTGCTTGTTGCAAATTGTCCGCAATAAAGGTACCTTCATCACCATATAAATCTTTTAACTTTTTGTACATTTTTTCAGACAATTTTCTTTTTAATTCAAACGATTTTAAAAGTTCACCCGCAATATGTTCACAATCGGCAGCACTTCCACCATTCCCACATAAAAGAATTTTGTTTTCCTTTTTTAAATTTACAATCAACGCAATTGCTTTTGTTATTGGCTCGTCCAAATATGTTAAGTCAGTATGTCTTTCAAAAAAGTCTTTTTTTATATCCAATGTTCTTTGTTTCATTTTTTATCTCCTAATACAAAATTCACAGCATCAAGCAAATTGCTTGCAACATAATTACTTTCAACTGTTTTTTCTTCGTTTTTTCCGGTTTTTACAAGTATAGTTTTTATATTTGCATTTTCCCCCGTTTCTATATCAACACTTGTATCTCCAATAATATAACACATATCAAGTCCCAAGTTAAAATCTTTTTGTGCTTTTTTTATTAACCCAATTTTTGGTTTCCTGCATTCGCAATTTATTTTCAATTCTTTAACTTCACCCAAAAATCCACTGTGTGGATGATGTGGACAGTAATAAATCCCATCAATATACGCACCTTTTTCTCCTAGCAAAGTTTCTATCTTTTTAAAGCATTCATCAACATCATCTTTGCTTGCTTCTCCACGAGCAATAACAGGTTGATTTGACACAATAATTGCAAGATACTCGCTTTCATTTATCTTTTTTATTGCATCAGTTACTGTTGGCAACAACTCAATGTCTTTTGAGTTTGTGATAAAGCCTTTATAAACATTTATCGTTCCATCTCTATCCAAAAATATCGCTTTTTGCTTATATTTCAAATTTTTGTGCAAAACAATGTTATTTTGTAAATCTTTTGATGCTAAATTAAATCTTTCAACAGTTCCAACATCTTTTATATATTCACTTGATTTATAAGCAAAAACACATTTTTGTGGCACAAAGTAGTTTACAAAATCGTGTTCCAGATTAACCTTTTTTAATTCGGTAAAATATTCAAGTGCCTTTGGGTTTACTATAAAAAAGCCCGCATTTACTAAATTGTTATAATAGAAATCTCTTTTTGAATTTTTTAAATTTATTTCTTTTACACAATCATTCTCATCTGTAATAATCAAATCGCTATCATAAGGATGTAAATTTGGATGAGCGAATAATGTTATTAACGAATGCTTTGATTTATGAAAATCATACATTCTTTTTATGTTAATATCAAAAATTGCATCTGCCGAACAAATAACAAAATCAGACTCAACTTTACCTTTCAAATAATACAATGCTCCGCCCGAGCCTAATGGTTCATTTTCGCACAAGTATGTGATATTAACTCCAAATTTTTTTCCATCGCCAAAATAATCTTCAATTTTTTCATGCAAATGACCAATACTTATAAAAATGTCTGTTATACCATTTTCTTTTAGCCTATCTATCGCATATTCAAGTAATGGCTTGCCTAGCATTTTTACCATTGGTTTTGGTATTTCGTTTTTTGTTAATTCACAAAGCCTTGTTCCCTTTCCACCAGCCAAAATAAGTGCTTGCATACATTCTCCTTAATCAATTACCCAACTATCAACACCTGATTTTGAAAATTTTACAGGATATAATGCACCATCCAAATTTTTCATAGCATCAATAAGTTGTTGCCTGTTCATTGGATTTGTGTATAACATTAAAAATCCACCACCACCAGCACCAGAAACTTTGACCGCTTCGGCCCCATTTGCCATTGCAAAATTTATAACAGTTTCCAAATCTTTGTTAGAAACAATTGATGATGTTTTTTTCTTATTCTCCCATGTTTCTCTTAATATTTGAGCAAAATTTTCTATATCTCCAATCAAAATACTATCTTTCATATCAAAAGCACATTGTTTTAAGATGTGCATTGCATCAACTGTCTTTTCATTTTTATTTTTTGTATTTTTAATTTGTTCATCAATAATTTTTGCCGAACTTCTGCTCCTACCATTATAATAAAGTAAAAGTGAACATTCCAATTCATTTATTGTTTGTTTGTCAATTCTTAGTGGATTTACAATGGTCTTCCCATCTTTTTTAAATTCCATAAGATTAAAACCACCAAAAACTGCACTGTATTGGTCTTGTTTTCCACCACTAAGTTTTAGGTCTTCTCTTTCTATACTATAAGCAAGTTCTGCCTTTTTGTAATCAGAAAGCCCAAGTCCAAGCCATTTGTTAAATGCTTCCAAAATTGCAACAACCATAGTTGATGAAGTTCCAAGACCTGAACCAACTGGTGCATCATTTGATGTGCTCATAATAAATGAAAGTGGCTTTCCACCATTATAGTCTTTTACAATTCTGTTATAAACACCTTTGTGAAGAATTAAATTATCGTCAACAATATCAAAATGGTCAACGCTTTCTGTATCTAATGTGTTATTGTTATCATATGCGACAATTTTAATACGATTATCATTTGTTGGTATAATTGAACAGTAAGCATACATACTTATTGTTGCATTAAAAACTGCACCACCATATATGCTACTATAACTTAACAAATCTGTTCCACCACCAGCAAGTCCAATTCTAAGTGGTGCTC
>CAMEUD010000087.1 GCA_945937975.1 uncultured Clostridia bacterium | reverse complement strand
AGTAAAATTGTTATATAAAAATAATAAAATCTTGTTTTATATAAATAAAAAACAACAAGACTTAAATTTAGAATTATCAGCGAAACAAGTATATTTTATAGACCAATTTTTTAGCAACATAAAAGATAAGTTGCAAGTAAAATTAGTCCAAATTAATGCAGAAATTGGAATAAAGGACAATGCGTATGAAACAGCGATGTATTGTGGTACATTGAATTCAATAATAAAGATTATGTTTGCATATTTGAAAACAAAAAATTTCACTGCAACATTAACTAGCAATATAATTCCAAAATATAATTATGATAAATTTATAATAAAATCTAAAATAAGTGCAAAAATAAGTATAAATGAATTACTGTATAGTGTTGTTATTTCATTATTAAGTATTAGAAGGAGAATATATGAACGAGATAAAAAACAATCCTAATTTTTTGGAAGACTTTATTTGTATGACTATATCAAAGGTTGAAGATTTGGTAAAAACAAACACAATTGTTGGAGACCCAATCGCTACACCAAATGGTAACATTATTATACCAATCAATAAAGTATCTGTTGGTTATGTTGTGGGTGGTGGAGAATATAGTACAACGAATAAAAAATTACCATTTCCAACTTGTGGTGGAAGTGGTGGTGGTGCAAGTATAACACCAGTTGGTTTTATTGTGGAAATGAAAGATGAAATAAAATATATAGGAATTGAAAACAAAACTGCATATCAAACTATAATTAACTTTTTAAATACAGTTATGTCAAAAATAAAGGTAAAAGATGAAAAAGAAGAATAGAATTTTAATTTATATAAATGTATGTTTAATATTGATTACTACAATATGTTGCGGTATTATGTTTAATTATAATACAACAAATAGTATGGTGTATGCAGCTGATAGTTCAAAGTCTATGTGTGTAATTGAAAAAGATTCAAAGAGAATTTTAATGGCTAAAAATGAAAATGAAAAAAGAGCAAATGCGAGTACAACAAAAATTGTTACATTTTTAACAGTGCTTAAAAACTGCAATAATTTTGATGAAAAAATACGAATTGATGATAGAGCAGTTGGAATTAGAGGCACATCTATATATTTAAAAAAAGGCGAGTATTTAACTATCAAAGAACTTTTATATGGAATGATGTTAGTATCAGGAAATGACGCTGCAACTGCACTTGCATTGCATATATCCAAAACTGTTGAAGATTTTGCACTTCTAATGACAAAAGAAGCTCACAATGTTGGTGCAATAAATTCAAATTTTAAGAATCCACATGGACTTGATGAAAAAGACCATTATACTACTGCATATGATTTGGCACTTATAGCAAGTGAATGTTACAAATATCCAATCTTTGAAGAAATTATAACAACAAAAAATACAAAAATTTCTAATTTTGATAATACATACAGGTATTTAAAAAATAAGAATAAACTTCTTTGGACACTTGACGGGGCAAATGGTGTAAAAACTGGGTTTACAAATAATGCAGGTCGATGTTTAGTAAGCAGTGCTAAGCGTGATAATATGCAAATTATTTGTGTTGTATTAAATTGTGGACCTATGTTTGAAGAAAGTGCAATGCATATTAATGATTGTTTTTCAAAATATAAAATGGTGAAACTACTTCCAGCATATTCATATTTAAAAAATGTGAATGTAGAAAACTCTAAAAAAACAGATGTAAAAGTTTTTACAAAACATAGTTTTTACTATCCATTAACAAGTGAGGAAGAAATGTTAATAAAAACAGAAGTAAATTTGCCAGATTATCTTATTGCTCCGTTAAAAAAAGAACAAATAGTCGGTGAACTTAAAATTTATTTAGATAATCACTTGCTATTTTGTGAAAAAATATATACTATGGAAGAGATAAAATCTAATAGGATAGGAGATAATATAAAAACTATAATCTCCAAATGGTAAACAAATGAGAATAAATAAATATTTGGCGCTTTGTGGAGTTGCTTCAAGAAGAAAAAGTGAAGAATATATAAAAGATGGAAAGGTTAGTGTTAATGGAAAAATACTAACCGATTTGTCTTATAAAGTTAATCTAAAAAATGACATTGTTTGTCTTAATGGTGAGAAGTTATCTTTGCCTCAAAATTATGTTTATTACAAATTAAATAAACCAAAAGGATATATATGTACAGCAAGTGATGATAGAAACAGAAAAACAATATATGAACTTGTAAAAAGTCCTGTAAGATTATTCTCAATAGGTCGACTTGATTATGATACAGAAGGGTTAATAATCCTTACTAATGATGGGGATATTGCTCAAAAAATCAGTCATCCATCACATGAAACAGAAAAGGAATATATTGTAAAAATTGAAGGGTTAATCAAAGAAAGTGAGCTTGCTGTTCTTCGTGCAGGTGTTATTGAAAATGGTGTAAGAATGCCATCTGCCAAAGTAGAGCTACTTGATGTTAAAGATGGTAATTCAAGAATTAGTGTTACAATACATGAAGGTCAAAATAGACAAATTAGAAGAATGTTTGATTGTATTGGAAAAACAATTATAATGCTAAAAAGAGTAAGAATTGGAAACATTAAACTTGGTGGATTAAAGCGTGGAGAATACAAACAACTAAACCAATATGAACTTTTTGACTTATTAGGAGATTAATATGGATATTATTGTTATTGGTGGTGGTGCAAGTGGACTTTTTGTAAGTGGTGGATGCTCCCAAAAGGGTTACAATGTAACACTTATTGAAAAAAATGAAAAGGTTGGCAAAAAAATATATATAACAGGCAAGGGTCGATGCAATATAACAAATTGTTGTTCAAACGAAGAATATTTCTTGAATGTGCCAACAAACTCACGATTTTTATATAGCAGTATAAGTTCGTTCACACCTTACGATACAATGCAATTTTTTGAAGAACATGGGTTAAAACTTAAAATTGAAAGGGGAAATAGAGTTTTCCCCGAAAGTGATAAATCTAGCGATATTATTAAAGTTTTGCAAAATTATTGTTTACAAAACGGAGTTACTATAAAACTTAATGAAGAAGTTATTGACTGCTATAAAAATAGTCAAACATCAAAATTTGTTGTTGTAACATCAAAAAATAAATATGAATGTGATAAGCTAATTATTTGCACTGGAGGAAAATCGTATAGTGCAACAGGAAGTAATGGATTTGGTTACAAGCTTGCCAAAAGGTTTGGACATACCATTATAGAACCTGTTCCAGCGCTTTGCCCAATAAAACTCAAAGACAAATGGGTAAAAAATATAGAAGGTCTTTCATTAAAGAATGTAAAGTTATCTGCATACAGCAACAATAAACTTGTAAAATCAGAGTTTGGTGAAATGCTTTTTACATCAAATGGAATAAGTGGACCTATTGTTTTGACATTATCTAGTTATATTAATAGATTAACAAATATAAGTTTGGTATTAGATTTTAAACCTGCCTTAACATATGAAACTTTAGAAAATAGGTTATTAAGAGAGTTTGAAAATAACAAAAATAGTCAAATCAATACAGTTATAAGAAGCTTACTTCCAAAAAATTTAGTATCTATATTTTTAAATTACATAAATTTATCTGAAAACACAAAAGTAAATAGTATAACTGTGGAACAGAGGCATTCAATTATTAATGGACTAAAAGAATTTAAGTTAAATTTTGATGGATTATATGATATTGAATATGCTATAATTACAAGTGGTGGAGTGAGTACAAAAGAAATTAATCCAAAAACCATGGAGAGTAAGTTGGTAGATAATTTATATTTCGCAGGGGAAATTATAGATGTTGATGCTCTGACAGGTGGATTCAATTTGCAAATTGCTTTATCAACTGCAAACAATATTGTAAAAGGAGTTTAGTATGGTTATTGCAATGGATGGTCCAGCTTGTGCTGGAAAATCAACTTTGGCAGTATTAACTGCAAAAAGATTGAATATAAATTTTTTAAATACAGGAATGATTTTTAGAGCAATCGCTTATATCTTAACAAAAGAAAAGGTTGACATAAATAACTTGGAAGAAGTAAAAAGAACTCTAAATAATGCAAATATAGATATTGAATACATAAATGGTGAGCAAGTTGTTTATGTTGAGGGTATTGACACAAGACCATATATAAGTTTGCCTGAAATAAGCCAAAAAGCATCAATATATTCGCAAATTGTTGAAATAAGAAAAATAGTAAGTACAATTCAACACAAATTTGCTGACAAATATGATTTAGTTATTGAAGGTAGAGATATTGGAACGGAAGTTTTTCCAAATGCAAAATATAAATTTTACATTACAGCAAGTGTTGAATCAAGAGCAAAAAGAAGATTTGAAACATATATTCAAAATGGCGAAAATATTACTTATGAAGAAGTAAAAAATGCAATAATAGAAAGAGATTATAATGATATGAATAGAAAAATCAGCCCATTAAAACAAGCCGATGATGCAATAGTAATTGATACTTCAAATGATACAATAGAGCAAAGTTTACAAAAAATAATATCATATATAAAGGAGTAAATATGTTTTATTGGTTAATAAAAGTGTTGGCATATATCCCACTTTGGATATTCTGCCCAACAATATTAAAGGGAATAAAAAATTTACCAAAGGGTAAATGTGTATTAGTTGTGAATCATAGGAGCAATTTCGACCCATTGGTTATATGTAATATGATTTGGCGAGAGCAACATATACTTGCCAAAAAAGAACTATTTAAGCATTTTGGGTTAAGAAGTTTCTTAAAAGGTATGAAATCTATCCCAGTAGATAGAGAAAAGGTGGAAATATCAACTTTAAAACAATGCTTTTCAGTTTTAAAAAATGGAAAAATCTTAACAATATTTCCTGAAGGTACAAGAAATAAAACAAAAGAGCCATTACTAGATATAAAAGACGGTGCAGGAATTATTGCAATAAAAACCAATACTCCAATAGTACCTGTATGGATAAAAAGAAAACCAAGACCTTTTGTGCTCAACAAAGT
>CAMEUD010000086.1 GCA_945937975.1 uncultured Clostridia bacterium | reverse complement strand
CGACCAGGAAAAATAAATGCACAAATGATACTTGAAAAAACAGGTCTTGTTGCAATGTCAAAAATGGATACAAGCAAAATACCACAATCTCCTGGAACAAAATACACTCACTACAAACCAAAATGCGATATGATTATCATTAAAAACGATGTAACAAAAAATATGAATGATATTTACAGACAAAAGACAAAAGAAGGCAAAAATGTTGTTATTTTTTGTAAAAAAGAAAATGTAAATAAATATCAAAACAAAAATGTTGTTGTTTTGGGTGAAAATAGTGAAGATGCAAGCAAAAACCTGTTCACTTATTTGAGAGAATATGAAAATAACGATTTGATACTTTGTGAATATTTTGATAATGGCGATATGGTTGATGCACTCTTTAACAGAATGATAAAATCAGCGAGTGGAAACTTAATATAACAAAAAAAATGTGAGCAAAACGCTCACATTTTTTGTTCTATTTCAAAACAATCATAAAAAGCATCATGTAGCATCTTAAATTCTTTTGGTGTAACGATGTATCCAGAACAATGCTTTTCTGTACCATCAAAATATGTAATATCTAATTCCCAATCATTACAATCTGTAATATATAAATCACTGTTAATATCATAACGCTCTTTCAATTTATCAAAATCTATATCTCTTATTCTCTGCTTAAATTTCTCCAATACTATTTTTGCTTCTTTGCCTTTCAATTCTTTATCCGCTTCAAAAGTCCCATCCAATAATGTAGTTACAAAAACATCAACTTTTGCAGTATTGTTGTTGAAATTTATATCAAATATTTCACGAGCACACATAGCGATGGAACTATATTTGAATCTTTTAATCTCTTTCATAAATTCCCCTTTACTCCTACAAACACATACAAAGAGCGATTGTTGCAATGATTATTGCCAAGATAATTATTATGTAGATTGTTAATTTTTTATTTTCTTTTCTTTCAATATCTTCTTCTTCTTCGTTTCTTTGTGATATTTGTTTTTCTTTTTTAACTTTTTGTTTTTTTACTCTTTGTGTTTTTGGTGTTGATTGAGTTTGTCTTTCTGTTTTTGGTTTTTCTTGATGTAAGTTTGTTCTAAACCTTTTGAAAAATTCTTTTAAAATAAAGTCATCTTCACTTTTTGTTGTTTGCTTTGGTTTTGGTTCAAACTTTTCAAGTTCAATATCATATGCCTTTCTTTTTTCATCATCTTTGAGTGTTGCATAACATTCATTGATTAATGCTGTTTTGTTTTGAGCAAACTCGGGGTCGCCATCATAAACATCAGGGTGATATTTTTTTAGCATAGATAAATAAGCAAGCTTTATTTCTTGCTTACTTGCATTATTATTTACACCCAATTCTTTATAATAATTTATCAATCTAGTACCTTTTTAAGATATATACCTGTGTAACTACCTTTTGCCTTTGCAACTTCTTCCGGTGTTCCTTTTGCAACAATGTTTCCACCACCATTTCCACCTTCTGGTCCAAGGTCGATTATATAATCTGCACACTTAATCATATCAAGGTTGTGTTCAATTACCACAACTGTATTATTATTTTGCACTAATTTTGTTAAAATTGCAATAAGTTTTTTTACATCATCAACATGAAGTCCTGTTGTTGGTTCATCAAGTATATAAATTGTTTTGCCTGTGCTACGCTTACATAGTTCTGTTGCAAGTTTTACTCTTTGTGCTTCACCACCACTTAATGTTGTTGAGCTTTGACCTAATGTGATATATCCAAGTCCAACATCGTTTAGTGCTTTAACTTTTGGATAGATGCTTGGTATATTTTCAAAAAAATTGCAAGCATCTTCAACTGTCATATCAAGAACATCAGCAATAGACTTGCCTTTGTATTTTACTTCCAATGTTTCACTGTTATATCTTTTCCCTTTACATACTTCACAAGGAACAGTTATATCTGGCAAGAAATACATTTCAATTTCCTTTGCACCTGCACCTTCACAAGTTTCACATCTTCCACCTTTAATATTAAAACTAAATCTTCCAGATGTGTAACCCTTCATTTTTGCATCAACAGTTTTTGCAAAAAGTTCTCTTATTGGTGTCCAAACCCCTGTGTAAGTTGCTGGGTTACTTCTTAATGTTCTGCCTATTGGTGATTGGTCAATACAAATAACCTTGTCAAGTTTTTCAATTCCTTTAATTTCTTTCACATTGCCAAGTTGCTTGTTTGCACCATTGAGTGCATTTGCCAAATATGGATAAAGTATGCCGTTTACCAAACTACTTTTTCCACTTCCACTTACACCTGTTATACAAGTGAACACACCAAGTGGAATATCAACATTAATGTTATTTAAGTTATTTTGTTTTGCACCAATTATATGCAAATAGTCTTTTGATTTTTTTCTTTCTTTGCTATATTCAATTTTTTCTTCGCCAGAAAGGTATTTTCCAGTAATAGATTTTGGCGAATTGATTATATCTTGCACAGTTCCACAAGCAACAATTTCGCCACCATGAATACCCGCTTTTGGTCCAACATCAACGATATAGTCAGCAGAACGAATTGTATCTTCATCATGCTCAACAACAATCAAACTATTCCCCAAATCTCTTAAATGTTTTAATGTTGCAAGCAATTTGTCATTATCTCTTTGATGAAGTCCAATGCTAGGTTCATCAAGGATATAAAGCACACCAACAAGTCCACTACCAATTTGAGTTGCAAGTCGTATTCTTTGACTTTCGCCACCACTTAATGTTTCGGCACTTCTTGAAAGTGATAAATATCCAAGTCCAACATCTTTCAAAAAGTTAAGTCTTGCTTTGATTTCTTTGAGTATTGGTTCGCTTACTGGAATATCTTGTTTTTCAAATTTAAGGGTGTCGATATATTCGAGCAAATCAACAACACTCATATTCGACATTTCCAAAATATCTTTTCCACAAATTCTAACAGCAAGGGCCTGTTCGTTTAGTCTTTTTCCATGACAAGTTTTGCAAGTCATTTCTTCCATAAACTTGCCAATTTCAAACTTTATATATTCACTTGTTGTTTCTTTGTATCTTCTTCGTAAATTATTTACAATACCTTCAAAAGATGCGTTATATTTGCCAGAAAAACGAGCATTTTGCATCTCCATTTCGATTTTTTCTCCACCATTACCATGAAGAATTATATCTAATTGGTCTTTTGGTAAATCTCTTACAGGACAGTCAAGGTCAATTCCATAAGATTTTGAAAGCATCTCAAAATACATTCCTGCCATAGAGTTTCTATCACCACTCCAACCAGTTATATTAAATGCACCTTCACGAATGGACAAATGTGCATTTCTTAATACTTTGCTTTCATCAATGTCCAATGTGTACCCAATTCCTGTACAATTTGGACAAGCACCTATTGGGCTATTGAATGAAAATAATCTTGGAGTTATCTCCCCTAATGTCCACCCACAAGTTGGACAAGCAAATAATGTTGAAAATAGTTCTTTTTCACCATTTACTTCAACAAGGCAAATCCCTTCGCCAAGTTTTACTGCTGTTTCAACGCTTTCAAAAAGTCTTGGTTTTACATCTTTGTTTAAAACCAATCTATCTATAATTACTGCAATATCGTGCTTTTTGTTTTTGTCAAGTTCGATTTTTTCATCAAGAGTGTAAATTATTCCATCAACTTCAACTCTAACATAACCACTCTTTTTTAACTTTTCAAATAATTTTTCTTGAGCACCTTTTTTTTGTCTTACAAGTGGCGCAAGAACAATAACTTTTGTTCCTTCTTCCTTTTGCAAAATTTTGTCTATAATTTGGTCGATTGATTGTTTTTTTATTGGTTCATTACAGTGTGGACAATATGGAACTCCAATGCGTGAATAAAGCAAACGCATATAGTCATATATTTCGGTTATTGTTCCAACTGTTGACCTTGGGTTGTGGCTTGTTGTCTTTTGGTCAATGGAAATGGCAGGACTAAGCCCACTAATTTGGTCAACATCTGGCTTTTGACTTTGCCCCAAAAACATTCTTGCATAACTTGACAAACTTTCGATATATCTTCTTTGCCCTTCGGCAAAAATAGTGTCAAAAGCGAGTGTACTCTTTCCGCTGCCACTAACACCACTAAACACAACAAGTTTATCTCTTGGAATGTCAACATCAACATTCTTTAAATTATTTTCTCTTGCTCCACGAACTTTTATAAATTTATCCATAGTAGATATATTATACCACATTTTTTTAATATGAAAAATAGTAAATAACAATTTTTTAATTTTTTTTAAAAAACTCTTGACAAGCACTTTAAAAGTGTCTAAAATACGCTTTCGGTATAAAAAAGACCGATAAAAAATATTCAAAAGGAGAAGAAAAAATGACTAACGTTAATGATTTGAGAATTGTAAAATTATATCATGTTCACTCTTTTGACACCAATGACTATGGATATGTCATTGGAAGAAATGTATTAAAAGATAGAAGCAATTTTGTTTTGGTAAAAAAATGTGGCGATAAGTATAAAATTGTTCCAACTGATGAAAATCAAACAAAAACTGCAGTTGTAAGAGAATATCCAGAAGAATTATATAGTCTTACAATAAAAAAGGAAAGAAAAAACAACAGATATAGAAAACCTTTCCATATTTGTGAAAAACTTGCTGGGAAAAAACTTTCAAAAGAAGAACTTATCAAATTTGCAAGAATGATTGATTCTCTTGATAGTGATGGTTCAGAAAAACAAACAAGTGAAGAACTTTGTGATACTTGTGAGAGTTTTGAAAACTATCTTGAACATGAAAATAATAAAAATGACCAATTCTCATTATAAAAAAAATCTACGAAATATAATTTTCTTCGTAGATTTTTTTTATTAAATATTTAATTCATTTTGACTGCCAATTTGTTCTTCATATTTTGTTATATTTGGTTCAATGTTTTCTTTTATTCTTTTGTAATCCAAGGTTTTGTAAATATAGGTTTCATAACCTTCTTTATCAATTGAGTAACC
>CAMEUD010000085.1 GCA_945937975.1 uncultured Clostridia bacterium | reverse complement strand
CATTCTTAATGCCAGTTGAAGACGTATTCACAATCACAGGTCGTGGTACAGTTGCAACAGGTAGAGTAGAAAGAGGTGTTGTAAGAATGAATGATACCGTTGAAATTATCGGTATGAAAGATTCTGGTAAACAAACTGTTATTACAGGCGTTGAAATGTTCAGAAAACTTCTTGATGAAGCAAGAGCAGGAGATAACGTAGGACTTCTTCTTCGTGGAATCAACAGAGATGAAATCGAAAGAGGACAAGTTCTTGCAAAACCAGGTTCAATTCACCCACACACAGAATTCACAGCTCAAGTTTACGTTCTTAAGAAAGAAGAAGGTGGACGTCATACTCCATTCTTTAATGGTTACAGACCACAATTCTACTTCAGAACAACAGACGTTACTGGAACAATTAAACTTCCTGATGGCGTAGAAATGGTAATGCCAGGAGATAACATTTCAATGGAAATCTCTCTTATCACACCAATCGCTATTGAAGAAGGACTTAGATTCGCTATCCGTGAAGGTGGCAGAACAGTTGGTTCAGGCGTAGTTACAAAAATTATTAAATAATTTGAGTAAACAATTTTAATCTATAATCTTAACCCAATTATAGGTTCTATATAAGAAAAGCAGTTTAACCCAACTGCTTTTTTTATGTAAAATAAAGGTTGAACAATTATTCAACCGATAAAATTTATAATTTTATTTGCTTTTTTTTATTATATGTGTATAATTACTTGACTAGGAGAAAAGAAAATGAATATTTGGACAGATATTAGAAAAGAAAGAATAACCCCAAAAGATTTTGTTGCTTGCATAGAGATTGAACAGGGTTCAAAAAATAAATATGAATTAGATAAAGAAACAGGTTTAATCATTTTGGATAGAGTTTTATATACATCAACTCACTATCCTATGAATTATGGATTTATTCCAAGAACTATATCAGGAGATGGGGACCCACTTGATGTATTTGTATTGTGTAGTCAACCTATTGAAAAAATGAGTTTGGTTAGATGTTATCCAATAGGAATAGTTCATATGCTTGATAGAGATGAAGTTGATGAAAAAGTTATAGCAATTCCTTTTGGCGACCCACAATATAATCTTATAAAAGATATATCTCAATTACCAATACACTTGGTTGATGAATTAAAGCATTTTTTAACTGTTTATAAACAATTAGAAAACAAAGTTGTTGAAGTAACCAAAATTGAAGGTTATGAAGCGGCAGAAAAAGTAATTGCAGAAAATATTGTAGATTTTGAGAAAAAATTTAATAAATAATATGATGTTGGTTGTAATGATGTTATTTTCTTTACAGCCATTTTTTATTGTTATATAATAAAAATATGAATAAAATTTATGAAGAAATAAAATTGTATTATAGTGATAAACTTTCAAATTTTAACAAAAGATTAGTGCCAATAATAGATGTAAAAGAAATGTGTGGAGTAAGTATACCTAATGCAAAAATAATAGCAAAAAAATATGCAAATACTGACGAAGGTTTTTATTTTTTAGATAATTGTAAATTTATAACTCTTGATGAAGAAAATATTTATGGATTAATGTTGGGATATTTAAAAGTTGATATAGATGTTTTAATGAAATATTTAGATATATTTTTAAGTCATTTAGATAATTGGTTGAGTTGTGATATAACTTGTGCAAACTTGAAAATTATTAAAAAAATGCCTGATTTTTTCAAAAAAAATACAAAAATATGGCTAAAAAGTGATAATTTTTATGTAAAACGCTTTGCTGTTGTAATTTTGTTAGATTATTTTTTAAATGAAAATTTTGACAATAATGACTTATATTATTTGGCTGATTTTAATGAAGATGATTATTATTTTAATATGGCACTTGCTTGGTATTTTAGTGTGGCAATAGTTAAGCAATATGATGAAACTATTAAAATATTTGAGAACTATATTATTAAAAATAAATTTGTGCATAATAAATCAATACAAAAATGTGTAGAAAGTTTTAGAGTTTCAGATGAAAACAAGAATTATTTGAAATCATTAAAAATTTAATTTTGTTGATATTTTATTTGCATAGATAAGTAAAATTTAGTAAAATAAGAATAATAGTAAAGGGAATATTATATGAAAAAGTTTTTTGTATCAATTTTAATGGTTTTTTGTATTTTTACTCTTGCAGGTTGTGGGGGAGTTACAGAATCAATTTTTATGGAAACATCATCGGGAATTTACGATTTTTATGTAAATAGTCTTATTTCTGCTCAAAATAGTTATAGAACTGATATTAATAGATTAGATGCAGAAAATTCTCAAAAAGAAAAAGTTGATTTTGCGTGGAATGGACAAAAAATAATAGAGATTGAAGAACTCGCAATTATTTCATCAATAGAATGTTATAATTTGACATCACAACCAAAAGAACTTTATTTAAGTGATGTTAATGGAATAGATTTAATTTCTGTAAAACAATCAAGAAGTGTTTACGAATGTTCTCTTTCAAAAGATAATCAAAAATATGATTTTTCTTTCTCAATTTCAAGAGATGCAACATCAAAATCATACAAAGTATCTTACAAACAAACAATATTAGAAGAAGAAAAAAATTGTAGTGCAAGCGTAATATTTGATAAATCAGTAAGTCATTTAAAAATTGATACAATTTCTTATTATGAAACATCAACTATAAATACTAATAATGAAGAAGAAAAGTCTGTTGAAAAAATTGAAGTATTAAAAAATTTCTATAACCTTGTTAATAATCACAAAGCAAGCCAAATTAATGTAATGTTTGGAAATGGAAATAACACTTTGCTATATTCTTTCAATGTGTATAAACAAGCAATAGATTCAAGTTTAAAAATAGCTAAAATTGAGAAAAAAGAAACAACTATTGATGAAAACAATTTGTCATTAGCAAAATTTGCTCAATCAACAACAAACGATATTTGTGGATATATTGTGAACTATAAATCATCACAAAACAAAGCAGAAACCAAAACTTTTGGTGATATGAGTAAGTGGTAAAATGAACGAAATAGAAAAACAACAAGAACAAGATCATTTAGATAATGTCCTAAAAGAAATTGATGGACAGATAGATAACAAAAATAAACAAATTGAAGAATTAGAAAAAGAGATGGCTAAACTTAACCATCATTTTTCTGATCAATATTATTTTTTAGATGATGAAGAAACTGTTGTTGGTGGAAATGAACTTGATGAACAAGAAACTCTTATTAATGAAACCAAAGAACAGTATTATAAGTTGAAAAAACAAAAATTATCACCATACTTTGGAAAAATTGCATTTAAAGAACAAAGCGAAAGTGAATCAAAAAATTACTATATTGGTGTTTTTAACTTAACAAATGGAACAGATACTCCAGTTGTATGCGATTGGCGCGCACCAATTTCAACAATGTTTTATGACTATGAAATTGGCAAAGCAAGTTACAGAGCACCGATTGGACTTATATCAGGAGATATAACAAGCAAAAGACAGTTTAAGATTAAAGATAGCAAAATGGAGTGGTGTTTTGATTCATCACTTACTATTGATGATGATATTTTACAAAAGGAATTATCACAAAACTCTACTCAAAAGATGAAAAACATTGTTTCTACAATTCAAAGGGAGCAAAATAGCATTATTCGTGATGAAAGCAATGTGTTATTTGTTCAAGGTGTTGCAGGAAGTGGAAAAACATCTATTGCATTGCATAGGGTTGCTTATCTTTTGTATAAGTATAGAGATAAATATAAATCAAGTGATATATTGATTATCTCTCCAAATTCAATTTTCAGTGAATATATCTCAAATGTGTTACCATCGCTAGGGGAAGAAAATATTGTCAATATATCATTTATGGATATTGCTAAAAATGAGTTAAACACTTTAACAAATCAATTAGAAACAAGAGAACAAGCATTAGAAGATTTAACAACAAGCATAAAAAGGCTTAATGAAGTTGCGTATAAAAATTGTTTTGAGTTTGCAGATAGTTTAAAACAATATCTTAATGCTTATGTTGATTTTTCATTTAATCCAAAAGATTTTGTATTTGGAGATATAAAAATCAAAAAAGAAGAAATTGAAAAATTATATAATCAAAACTATAAAGGAAAAACTCCGGCTATTAGAATTAGTTGGATTGCAGACTATATATTAGATAAAATTGGTGTTCAAGATGATAAAGGTGAAGTTTATGCGAGAATAAAAAAGGTTATATACCCAATGTTTATTTCTCAATCTTTAACAGAAATATACGCAGACTTTTTGGCTAACATTGGGTTAACATTTAGCTACACAAGTCAAAATAAAATAAAATATGAAGACATTGCACCTATACTATATATAAAGAACTATTTGCTTGGACTTTCAAAATTGAGCAAAGTAAAGTATCTTGTTATTGATGAAATGCAAGATTATAATCCATTACAATTTGAACTGTTTAATGAAATATTCTCTTGCCCAAAAACAATGCTTGGAGATATGAGTCAATGTATTGAAAAGTTGCTTGATGAAAACGATTTGAATAAAATTGCAAATATGGTTGGAGCAAAAGAGATTTTAACACTAAACAAAACATATCGTTCAACATGTGAAATAACTCAATTTGCTGATAGCATTAAGGGTATTCATTCGCAAACGGTTGATAGACATGGGGAAGTACCACAAGTATTAACATACGATAGTATTGAACAAGAGTGTGAAAAAATTGTAAGCCTTGTTAATGAAAATATTTCTAATTTTGATAACATTGCAATTATATGTAAAAACAAAAAGGAAGCTGAAAAATATTTCAGTTATCTATATGAACTTGATGATTTAAAGTTGATGGATGAAAATAGCACTTTATCAAAAGTTATGATAATGCCAGCATCAATTTGTAAAGGTCTTGAATTTGATATGGTTATTTTACCAAATGTAACAACTGAGAATTACAATAATTTTTTGGATAAAAATTTATTATATGTTTCGTCAACTCGAGCATTACATAGGTTGTATTTGACTTCAATA
>CAMEUD010000084.1 GCA_945937975.1 uncultured Clostridia bacterium | reverse complement strand
AAAGAAGTTTATTTTTTACATACCCTGAAACATGGAGATTTTCGATATTGTCTGGTTTCTACAACTATATTATCAAAGAAGGTTAAATAACAATAACTATTACCATCATCACTTATTTTCCCTTGTTCAATAACCTTTTTTACAAGACTAATTGCTGTTAAATCATCAATACCATCTTCAATTTTAATCGTCATAATTTCTATCCTCCAAAGATCTGTAATATTCCTCTTCTATTTGTTTATAATAATCACGATTTTCTTGTTCTCTTCGTGCATATTCTTCATCAATCATTTCTTTTATATCTGCCTCTTCTTGTTCGACAGATATTCTTGGCTGGAAATATGTATACATAATCAATCCTCCCAATGTTTATTGGAATAATATAGTCTATTAAGTACTTCTTTATCAGTATGTCCATCCCATTCGTCTGCAACTTCTTTTTCCTCACAATGGAATTCATCCCAGTACTTATTTTCATAATGATTACTTATCTGTCCAAATGGAGTGTCAATCATCACAATGAACCAACCACCACCAAAACATAGTTCACCATTGTGATGTCTATAACTTTTATGTGCTTTCCATACTCCAGTATTTACAAGAGCTGCATTATATTCTCTTCTAAAATCATACAACTCATTAAAAGTATGATAACCATCTGATAATTCTTCAATAGATGATGCGGAACTAATTATATTGTCGTTTTTATTGTCTTTTATCAAATATTCCATAACTTAATCCTCCTAATGTTTATAATTATTATAGTAATAATTTTATGTCATCAATAAATTCCTCACATTGTCTTAAAGCGGCACATAATGCAATATATGCAGATTTTTTCTTAATAAACGAATCTGGATAGTAATACATATATCCACTATGATCAAAATCTTGCTTCTCATTTTCAATCTGTTTTTCTAATTTATCAGGTAATTCCGTCAAGATTTCCTTTAAGATTTCTTTATGTTCTTTGTTAATAATCTCTTTATACTCTTTATCAGCTGTATTATATCCTGCTATAAAGCAATCAACATTTTTATTGTTAAGGACATTACCTTTTTGTCTTCGTGCCCATATCAAAGCTTTCTCTTCAACTGTCATAACTCAATCCTCCCAATATCTGTAAAATTCAGGTGCGTCATCATTTGTCTCTATAAGGTGTTTAGTTTCCTCATTGTATGGTATAACCATATCTACATCATCTGTAGTCATACATAAAACAGTTTCATCAACATCATTAGGTGGAAAACTAATGAAGTCAGGAAACCATAAATGATAATTTTCATCGCCCCTTTTCACTAACACCTTATCGAAAGGTTGAAATGTCTTTGGGTCAAACCTATGTTTCTTAACATTAAATTTAGACCAATCTCGCTGATCTTTGCTTGGGAACAATGTGCATTCACCTGGGAATTCGTCCAATAGTCTTCCATCATTCGTTGTATCACAAATCATGTCACTGCCTTCGCCGATTTTAATTTCGATTGGGTATGCATTATCATTTAGGCGTACTTCTCCTAATTCCACATCCCCATAAATCGTTGAGTACAATTTAGTTCCCTTCTGGCAGTCTTTCAATATTTCTACTAAATTCAAATTTTCGTTCATAATAAAGCATTTACAAAATCATTAACATCCATATAATCTATACCAAAGTTTTCTGCAGTCTTTTTATCACTGTCTGAAAATTGTCCTTCTTTTCCACTTGCATCGCCGATCATAAGAGATTTTTGTTTAATGAAGTCAAAATCATCTCCGACATAATCCTCTAACAACGTTTCAAGCATTTTAGTATTTGGTTTACGATATGGGTCTGATTTGTTATTGGTATCACAATACATAGCATAACATTCACATCCACAATATTCTCTTATTGCACGTGTGATATATTCGCACTTGCTATTAAAATCATGTCTATCTACAAACCCACTTTCTATACCACCTTGGTTTGAGACTATCAATACGTATTCTGGATTTAGTTTTTTGATAGCATCAAGAACATCTAACTTTATTCTCATATCCCAAATGCCTTTTGGAAATGTTTCTCCACTTATAGTTTCGATAAGTGTTCCATCCAAATCACAGAATATTACTTTTTTGTTTTTTAAAATTTCAGTCATAATTATTATTTTTATCTTTCATTCTACCCAACAATCCATAAACATTACGCACATTTTCATTTACAATATTGATATCGTGCAAAACATCGTCTGTTTGATATTGTAAGGTGTCAATCTTTTTCTCTAATTTATCAATAAGTTTCTTTAAGTAATTCATATATTTCACCAATAGAAATATACAACTGAATGATAATGTTAGTAAGATTATTAATATTTCTGTCATTGTTCACCTCCTTTCAGAATGTCTGGATTTTCATATACATTACCAATTACTTTAGCAAATAAATCAGTTATGCAATCTCCACATAACTCGTCATCAAGGTTACCATTGACTAATAATGCAAACACTCCTCGTACGAATCGTACTTCAACTTTAAGACCATTAAAGTCCAGTATATCTCCTTCAAAGATTTCCTCACCTTCACAATCATATAATCCAGTGAATTGTCCGATGGATTCAGGGTCAATCTCATAGTTCTCAAACCCCCACTGAATAGGAACAAGGATATTATATACACCACTTGCATATTTTACTAAGTTCCCATAAACGAAATTTTCATACAAATGATCGCCTTGGATAGGTTTCCCTCTGAATTTAATTGTTCTCATACCTCACATCCTTTCTGTTCGTATTCTTCTTTAGTGATTTCTTTATCGTCATCATCGTAGTATTTGACATTATGTCCGGGGCAACCTCCACCGAAATAGTCAAAATCTGGACACTCATCTTCATCACATAAAGGTAGTACCTTATGACCTTTTTCAATATGATCATAGAGATAATCACGTGCTTCTTCATCGGATAACTCTCTACCTTTGTCAGTAATAAGACCTGCCATTGATTTTCTACCGAAGTGGTTTAGCATACCACGAATATTGACACACATGTGTTTATGTCCAGTTACTTTTTTCATTTATCACCTCCTTTCGGAAATAGGTCTTTGACGTAAGCCCATAGTATCATTTGTTCTTCAGATATAAAGTGCTTCCAACTATTATGATATTTAATAATATTTTGTTTTCTGGTAAACCAGAAATTATCTTTGTATTTGTAGATAATTAGTTCTAAATCATCTTGCGGTTCTTCGCTTGGATTGTGCCATAGTCTTCTAATATTAGGTTCTGCATCTGCAGCTTCAAGACCATCAATACAACCCATCTTATACCAGTCCTCTTCTCTATCTGTTTCAAAGCAGTAAGGTTCTACTCCTGAAAACTTGTTAATTTCTTCTCTTGTCATATTAGTAATATTATTCATTATTCACCTTCGTTCGGTATATGTCATTTACTAATTGTATCCTTTCTTTGATAACCATTCTCTGTAAGTTCATAATTTCCACTCTCGATTTTATCAAGCATATTATTTAACACTTTGAAATTTTCTTCTTGTACTTGTTTAATAAAATCTTCTTGACTTATTTCATTGATTTCCATACGATGTGTTTCAACATATTGTAATAAGTCGATACTATTATCTTTTAAAGATGTATAATAAGGGTCATTTAACTCATTAAACACACCAAACAAACAGTCATTTTCTGGAACAAATTTGTATAATAAACCATTTACTTCATAATCACAAGTCCATATTGGATTGGTTTCTCTATCATCAGTATAATTTGCATTATAATAAAATTTGATATGTACATATTTACCCCAGAAATTCGAGAGATAATTTATGATTTCTGAAAATTTATTCTTCCATTCTTCAACACGCTTATTTAATTCATCAGTGATTATTTTGGAATTAATTTCGATACCTGTAATTTCAACTGCTTTTTGAATATTAACTGACAATCGTTTTAATTCAGATATTTCATTTAACTTTCCAATTGGATTAAAAACTGCAACTTTGGTTTCCATTTATAATAATTTAAATTTATTAATGAGTTTCTGTTGTTCAGGTTCCGTCAGATCAAGGAAGAACAAGAGGACATCATTTTTGAAAGTTTGTGAATATTTGTCCCATAATCGAATTCCATCAGTTTGTCCGAAAATTTCAATACATTCGAGTCTATTAAAATCTTGCTTCATATATCTGAAGAAATTCTTCAAGTCAAGTAATAACTCATTATATTTGAACTGGCCTACTTGAGAGATAAATGGTTTTTTCTGAACATTATGTATTACTGTTTGCATCATAAGTTTTTATATTAAAAATAACAAAACGAAAATCGTAATCGTATGAAATCATGAACTTTTTCATACTTCTGTTTTTTCAAATTTCTGTTTCAGTCGCTTATAAGTTATATACTCACAATACTCTCTTGCGGAAACCCACTTTCCGAGTTGTTCATCAAAGATTTCAGAGACATAACCATTGTGATGTTTGACATAAGCTGGAGATTTCCTAAAACCAACAAGTTCACCTTTATTGAAAACCACGTAACCTTTGCCATTTTCTGGGAAATAGATTCGACTAACAGTTGTTCCATCAACTTGCATCCTATCATATCCACAACAAGGAACAATCTCCGCTTCTACGGGAAGGTTAAACAAGGGATGATTTTTTCCACAACTAAACTTTACAATTGCCTTCATATTTCTGAATATTAATGATGTTTTTTAATTACACTACAAAGATACATCTTTTTTATGACATATCAAAATTTTTAATAAACTTTTTTTCAAAAAAATTATTTTTCAGAAATTTCGTAAATCGTATTCGTAAAAAAAATCATCAGAAATCATATGACTTCTGATGATAATACTTATCCTTCTGTAATTTTGTGGGTAGAGATGGATTCGAACTACCGAAGGCTGATGCCAACAGATTTACAGTCTGCCCGTTTTAACCACTTACCTATCTACCCAATCAGATACTGTTTCTCAACATGACTGATTAATATTAAAATGAAAATATTTTGGTTGTCCCATACATGATTATAGAAATGACAGTTCCAATATGGGACATTTTAAATCTGGTTGTATCGAACTTCACAG
>CAMEUD010000083.1 GCA_945937975.1 uncultured Clostridia bacterium | reverse complement strand
TGTACTTCACTCAAATCACTTGAAGGTGCACCACAAGAAGTAGGTAGGGATTTTTCTTGTAGTGATTGTTCTTCACTCACCTCACTTGAAGGTGCACCACAAGAAGTAGGTAGGGATTTTTATTGTTATCATTGTACTTCACTCAAATCACTTGAATGTGCACCACAAGAAGTAGGTATGGATTTTTCTTGTAGTGAGTGTAAGTCACTCACTTCACTTGAAGGTGCTCCACAAAAAGTAGGTAGGGATTTTTATTGTTATCATTGTACTTCACTCACTTCACTTAAAGGTGCACCACAAGAAGTAAGTGGGAATTTTATTTGTAGTAAGTGTACTTCACTCACTTCACTTAAAGGTGCACCACAAGAAGTAGGTGAGGATTTTGATTGTAGTAATTGTACTTCACTCACTTCACTTGAAGGTGCACCACAAGAAGTAGGTAGGAATTTTTATTGTAGTGAGTGTACTTCACTAACCACACTTGAAGGTGTACCTAAAAAAATAGGTGGGAAAATTATAAATTAATCAAATTTTTTCTACATATAAGGATATTTTATAAATACAATATGATGCTTAAGAAATTTAGTGAATTCATAACAGAAGGAATGTGGGGTTCCGCATTGAGAAGAAGTAATACAAGTGAAGAAAGAAGAGAAGATAAGGACAACACTCAATACATTGATTTAGGACTCCCATCAGGAACTTTATGGGCTGACAGAAACATCGGTGCCACAGAACCAGAAGAATATGGAGATTTTTATGCTTGGGGTGAAACAGAACCTAAAAATGAATATTTTTGGGATACTTATAAATGGGGTGCGGATTGTACAAAATATAATAAAAAAGATGGTAAGAATGTCCTTGAACCTGAAGATGATGTTGTTTATCTAAAAACAAAAGGTAAATCACATATACCAACTAAAGAACAAATGCGAGAACTATTAGATAATACTATTTCTAAAAATCAAACAATTAATGGAGTTAAAGGTATATTGTATAAATCTAAAGTTAATGGTAATACTATCTTTCTGCCATTTGCTGGTGATTATTATAATCATATAGGTACAAACATATGGTCTACTTATTGGTCTTCATCTCTTGATTTATCTAATCATCACAACGCTCATAAACTTTATAATAGTCATAAAACTTCTGATATATTTACCACGACTCGTTGCGAAGGGTTCTCGGTTAGAGGTGTAAAGGATAAATAATATTTTTATTGATTTTCATAAATATTTTATATATAATATCTTAACTATGCTTAAAAAATTCAGTGAATTTATAGCAGAAGGGATGTGGGGATCCGCATTGAGAAGGTCTAATACAGATGAATTAAGAAAAGAAGAAATAGTACATTTGGATATTCCCATTAAAGAATGGGTTAAACAATGTATTCGTGGTGGTTTATTAAAAGATCAAAAAATTTATGTTGATCGTGAAAGATCGAAAAAAATGGGTTTTAAATGTTATAAAGTAAATTTCGTATCTTCTCAAGTAATATTTCCTGATAATATACCTATAGAAGTAACCGTTGATTCTATATCAAATTTTAATAAAAATTTATATGTATCTGTTAAAAATATGAATACATTAGAAAGATTACCAGATGTTATTGAAGATGCTCATTTAATTATTGATTGTGATAAATTTAATAATCATATAAAATTACCTAAATGTAAACAATTAGAAGTGTTAGGCAACATATCTAATTTACCCAAACGGATTGAATGTGATTTATGGTTACGTGAACCATCAAAACAACTTGGACATATTGAATATGTTGGAGGAGATTTGTATTGTTGTAATTCATCTATCACATCATTAGTTGGTCTCCCAAAAGAAGTTGGTGGTAAAGTTGATGTTCACAATAACAAGATTACTGATTTAATTGGTGCACCTGAAAAAGTAGGTGGTGATTTTAATTGTTCATGTATGGGTGGATTGAAATCTCTTAAAGGTTGTCCAAAATATATTGGTGGTAATTTCAGTTTTTTTTCAACAGGTATTGAAGAAATTGATGATTTTCCTGATGAAGTCGGTGGTAATGTCGAATTGAGTGGGTGTTGTCATTTAAAGAGTTTTAAAGGGTTGCCTAATAAAATAAATGGTGATTTAGATATTGTATATTGTAATGTTGAATCATTGGAAGGATTACCAACAGATGTTAATGGATATGTATATTATAAGAGTTTAACATTAAATAATGAACCAGTTTCTGTAAGTGATATTACAGAAATTTATCCAGAATTAAGTAAACATCTAAAAACAAGTAAATACAATTGGTAAAATGGGTTGTAATTGTAAAAAAGAAAATATACCATTATCACTACGGAAATCAATTAGACAAAAAACAAAAGAAAAGATTTCTGAAGTAAAAAAACTTTGGAATGCATCCAGAGATAACTCACCAATAGGTGTTGTCACTTCAAATAAAGATGAATTGGGATTTAAATAGTAAAAAGGTGTGAAGATGAAAAGAGAAAACATTAAAATAAAAATGCTCATCAATTGATGAGCATTTTGTAATTATAACTATTTATCCATAAAATTCTTCCCAATCTACTTTACAATCAAATATCGCTTCTATAACACCAACAATTTTCATTGCTTGTTTTTCAGGCATGTATGAGTTGTGGAATTTGGCATTTTCACCATCCACTTTACTCATAAATGGAACATTATTATAATAAAGTTCCCAATCCAAATCATAACCACCGTTTGCTATTGACCATTTTCCTCTTGTATATTTTTTTCTGGAACCTGTCGCAAACATTTCTATACATTGTTTTAATCCAGTTAATTTGATATCTTCATCTTGAACATTGAATAACCAATTTTGTTTTTCTAGTAAAAGACCTTCTTCAATTGTTTTTTGAGGTATTTCAAAATTAGTTGTATTATCTGTAAGTATAAATGGTGTTTCAGCAATTGTACCATTATTGGTTGAACGATTTATAAACTTACTACCACCGATAACAATATTATTATTGATATTATTATTAATTTGTTTAAGAATAGTCAATTCATTTTTATATATTGTACCATTAAACTTAATGTTTAATTCTATCATTGGTTCATTTTTTCTAAATCCAGCCAATTCTTCTTTGTATGTAACACCATTAAATACAAATGATACATTATCATCATTTGCGTTTACAGAACTACACTCTAATTCTGTGAATGACTTATTGTCATCAAATTTCATAATTGTGTCAATACCTTCACCAAGGTTCTTCAATGTTACGGTTTCATATTTACCAATCTGGTCAGAATCATATTTTGTATATTTGAAATCCTTGAACATATCCATTAATATACCGACAACATCATCACCTGCTGCCGTTGTGATTCCCTTTGTGCCAGGTGATGAATTCACCTCAATCACATAAGATTGTTTTGTTCTGCTATCTGTGATAAGATCAACTCCAGCCCATCTCGCACCTACCGCTTTTGCGGCTTGTTTTGCAATCTTTTCTTGTTCTGGTGTAAGATGACCCTTTTCTGCTGTTGAACCAAGTGAATAATTTGATCTAAAATCACCATCAAGAAGATTTCTTTGCATACAACCAATGACTTCAAAATTATCAATACCTGTAGTCATTCTTTCAAAATTTTTATACAATACATGTACACGAAGGTCATAATCAGAATTAATCTTTTCTTGAAGAATGATATCAGATTTTGGTGACATTTTAAATAATGTCTGTAAACATGAACGAAGTGACATCATAGATTCAAAAAGCATAACGCCAACTCCTTGTGTTCCATTTAAAATTTTGGCAATCACTGGGAATGTTCCACCTATGAAATCAACTTTATCTTGAAGCTTGTTTAATGATGATGATGTAATTACTGTAGTTTTTGGTGTAGGAACACCAGCAGCTTTAAGTTTCTTATATGTAATAAATTTATCTTCACATGATTCAATACAAGATAATGAGTTGATTAGAACATATCCGAGTTTTTCAAGTTCTTGTACGAAATCCCTACTCTCACTATTCTTAATACAAGTTCTTCTTGTTATACATATAGTATTATAAGGACTTATTTCTATTGATTTCTTTTCAGAACCACTTTCAACAATTCTGTGTTTATCATCAGATATTGTAGATATAGTAGCGGATGATGGGTCAATGGTTATCATTTTTAAACCAGCTTTCTTTGCAGCATCTTCAAAAAAGAACATTGAATTAGATGATTTGGTTGTCTTTTCTGCTCTTGCTGATAAGAAAAGTAGTTGTACATCTTTGGCCTTTTTACTCTCATTAAGAATGGAATAACCTTTATTACTATAGTTCATAATTAATTATTTAAATTTTGATATAATATTTATGAAAGAATTGATTACATCATTTGAGTCTAAAGAAAAAACTTCTATCCAATTTAAATTGTTTTCTTTTGCTGTTTTTCTTTTTAATGGATCTCTATATGTCCAAACTTTAATTGCCTCTTTGTATTTACGACTCAAGAATATTTCATAAATACAATATGATGATTAAAAAATTTAGTGAATTTATAACAGAAGGAATGTGGGGATCTGCATTAAAAAGATCTAATTCAGGTAAAGAAAGAAAAGATGATGAAGCAAATCGTATCCAAGAGTTTATAAATAAACAACGGGAACCAGAATCTATTTATATAACTGATGACAATGTAATTAATAGTAAAAGTAATATCATTATAAGGGATACGGATTTGATAAATGGTAAACTTCCTTTTAAGTTCGGAAGAGTTGACGGATATTTTGATTGTGATGGGTGTACTTCACTCACTTCACTTGAAGGAGCACCACAAAAAGTAGGCAGGGATTTTTATTGTAGTAATTGTACTTCACTCACTTCACTTGAAGGATCACCACAAGAAGTAGGGATTGATTTTTATTGTGATGGGTGTAATTCACTAGAATCACTTGAAGGTGCTCCACAAAAAGTAGGTGTGAATTTTTATTGTTATGATTGTAATTCACTCAAATCACTTGAAGGTGCTCCACAAGAAGTAGGTGGGGATTTTTATTGTAGTATTTGTCCTTCACTCAAATCACTGAAAGGTGCACCGCAAAAAGTAGGAAGGGCTTTTATTTGTAGTCAGTGTTCTTCACTCACTACACTTGAAGGATCACCACAAGAAGTAGGTAGGAATTTTTATTGTCGTAATTGTCCTTCACTCAAATC
>CAMEUD010000082.1 GCA_945937975.1 uncultured Clostridia bacterium | reverse complement strand
TGTGCTTGTCTTGATACAAGTCGGTGTCGCTTCGCTCCACCGAAGACAAGCACACTTCTAAATAAAACTTGCTGAACCCAAACTACTTGAATGGAAAATAACATGAGCAAAAAAGGCGTCCACATGCTAAAGCAATTGTGGGTACGCCTTCTTTTTTTTGCTCATGTATGTATTTTCACTGGAACATTCAAGCAGCAAGTTTGAATACAAATCCTAACAAACTACCCAAACATTATACTTTTGTTTGCATTAAGTTTGGGTAAAGTATATGTTTGTTTGGATTTTGTATAGGTAAAGTATAGGTTTACTTTCTTGTTTTTTCAAAATTTTCGTGATACTCTCAAAGTGCCTTTAGTTGAAAGTCGACTAACTAAAAGCTAAGTCATATCAAATGAAATCAAAAATAAGTCATATAAACATCATGAAGATGTCAAGTTATGTCATTCACTTTTTGAGTTTCAAATGGTATTACTAAATTGTGTTTTTAATTGGTGCACAAGTTAGAAACACAAAAACAACTGAATTAAAAGGACAACGCAAATGTTGAACAATTAGAAAGATTACAGATGTATAGATTAGATAAGAATAGGTTAGTTAGGTTTTAAGTAACCATTAAAAATAAAAAAGTGCCGACCTTAGTCTTAAGGGGAAATATAAGGCAGTAAACATTTTGGCGTAGAAAAACAATCTTTTTCTATGTCTTTTTTAATTCCAAAAATTTAAAAAAAGGAGTTAAAAAAATGCAAAAAACAACTAACGAAATCAAAAATGTGCTAGATTTATCGCTTATCAACCATGAGTTTATTGTTGCCATGCTTAATTTAATCCTTGAAGAAAAGGAGAAACAAAATGGACTATCAAGAAACTAAAGTATATTTCGATGGTAGTCATTACATTGGCATACCAAAAACAACTCAAAGTTGGAAAAAGAAAAAGCATAAATCAGCAAAACCTACTGAAACAGAATCGAAAGTTAAAGAAATGTTAAATGAATGTACTGATGAAACCAAACAGGAAAAGAAAGAACGAATTGTAAATGAACTAAACGAAAAAGTAAAATATATTGAAAAAACTAAAGAAATCGTAAACAAAGTAATTGAAAAAGAAAAACGAAACAGAATTGTAAGACTTACAAGATTATTCCGAAAAGCCAATTTACAACAATGGAACTACTTCTGCACTTTTACTTATGATTCTTCAAAACTCACTGAAGAAGAATTTAGAGTTAAATTTCTAAATTGCTTAAGACACCTTTCCACTCGCAAAGGTTGGAAATATATAGGAGTCTTTGAACGAAGCCCTGAACAAAAAAGATTACATTTTCATGGAATATTTGTAATAGCCGAAATGGTTGGCGAAATTATAGAAACTAGAGATTATTCAACCAAAACTCATCAAATGCAAATTACACACCAAAACATATTCTTTTTGGAGAGATTTGGAAGAAATGACTTTAGCAAAATAGACAATGCTAATCATACCCAAGAAGCCATTATGTATATGCTTAAATATATACGAAAAACTGGTGAAAAAGTAATCTATTCAAAACACTTACAGACATTTTTCATAACAGATATACTCGAAGATGATGTTGTTTGCACTATCGGACAAGAAGATAGAAAGATACTGCTATTTGACAACTTTAGATGTTTGAACTTTTCTACTGGAGAGGTTTTAGGAACTGTTAGCAAAGAGTTAATAGATAAGCTACCAAAGGGTTATTAATCTTTCGCCCGCGAATTGTGCACAAAAAGTCTTAGTTGTCAAGGGTAAATTGTATTGCTTTTCGCAACCCTTGACCACTAAAAGAAAGATTATAACACTGAAAAATATTTATCCCTTTTTGTTCTTTCGCTGGGTATCGAAAGATAAATAAAAAAATATAAAAGGAGATAAAACCAAATGAAAACAGCAGTAATATATGCTAGATATTCCAGTACAAACCAAACTGAACAAAGTATTGAAGGTCAAGTACATGTATGTCAAGACTTTGCAAAACGCAACAACATCATCATCGTTGATTCATATATCGACAGAGCAATAAGTGGAACAACAGATGAAAGAGATTCATTCCAAAGAATGTTAAAAGATAGCAACAACAAAAAATGGAACTATGTTTTGGTGTATAAATTAGACAGATTTGCAAGAAACAAATATGAAGCTGCAATACACAGAAAACACTTAAAAGATAATGGAATAAAACTATTATCAGCCATGGAAAACATTCCAGAAACACCTGAAGGAGTTTTGCTTGAATCACTACTTGAAGGAATGAACCAATATTTTAGTGAAGAACTTGCTCAAAAAGTAAGTCGTGGACTACACGAATCAAGAATGAAAGGACATTGTATCGGCTCTGTACCTTTCGGCTATATAAAGGAGAATAAAATGTTAAAGATAAACGAAGAAGAATCAATAATATTAAAAAGAATGTTTGAAGAATATGCAAGCGGAAAAACAATTCTTCAAATATCTAAAGAGTTTGAACAAGAAAGTATAACTAATAAAGGAAAGAAATTTATTCCTGAAGTTATTCGCTACATCTTAAAAAGAGAAATTTACACTGGAATTTGCAAGATAAATGGAAAGATATATGACAAAATTTATCCTGAAATAATCTCTAAAGAACTATATGAAAAAGTGCAAAAAAGAATGGATTTAACAAGATATGGTTGCAGAAAAGATAATCACGAAATATTCAAACTTAAAGACAAAATCTTCTGTGGTGATTGTAATAGAAAGATGTATCCAGTAACTGCAAAATCTGGTAATGGAAACACTTTACGATACTATAACTGCATAGGAACAAAGAAAGATAATTGCAAAGTAACAAGAATATACAAAGATTTCATTGAAAACATTGTATTCAAATTCTTTCAAATACAATTCAATATCCCTGAAAACTTAGAGAAAATATCTAATATGATATATGAAGAAAGCAAAAAGAGATTGAAAAGTAACAATTCACTTTCAAGCATTAAATCTGATTTACAAAGAGTTAATACTGCGATTGCAAACATTATGTCAGCAATAGAAAAAGGAATAATCACTAAAACAACAAAATCTAGATTAGAAGAACTTGAATTAAAAAGAAAAGAACTTGGAGAAAAGCTAATCATTGAAGAATCTAAAATGACTTACAAATTAACTAAAGAAGATATACAAAAGACATTCAAAAACGCAATGAAAACATGTCCCGAAAAGGTAATTGAATTATTTGTCAAGTTTGTCAAAGTATATGAAGATAAAATTGAAATTGGACTTAATTATTCACTTAATACCACAGAAGAACATGAACCAATTAAAGATTATGTATTTACAGAAACAAAAGAAACAACGAGAATATATAAGTCTAATACCAAAAGAAAAAGAACTCTAACTTACGATGTATATTCAGTAATCTAAAGAAAAAGAGCATATATCAAAAATATGCTCTTTCTTTTTATCCATTATTTGACTAGTTTCTAAATGAATAGCCCTTACTCTATTGTTTTTTTTATTATCCTTTAAGAATTTTATAAACTTCTGCGAGTTCTTCCCTACTCATAAGCTTTGGAACTGGATATAAAGGATTTGCTTCACTATCTGCTTTTTTTGATAAATCAAATACATCTTCTTCCTTTATTGCTTCAACATTTTCAGGTATATTCATTGACCTGTCCATTTCTTCAATAAAATGTATAAATTTTTCACATGCAAATTCATTTGAATCAAATTTATTTGCAATCCCTACATATCTTGCAAGTTTGGCAAGTTTTCTTTCACAACTCTTACCATATATTCTTAACATTTTTGGCAAAATTATTGCATTTGCAAGTCCATGAGCAACATTATACTTTCCACCTAGAGAATGAGCAATAGCATGAACATATCCAACATATGACCTTGTAAACGCATTACCTGCCATAAATGATGCTTTTAACATATTTTTTCTTGCTTCAAAGTCTTGACCATTTTGATAGCATAAATACAAATTATCAAAAATTAATTTCACCGCACCAATTGACATTCTTCTTGTATAAGCAGTTGTTGAATGTCCAATATAACTTTCTACTGCATGAGTAAGAGCATCCATTCCCGTTGTTGCAGTTAATCCTTTTGGCAATCCAAGTGTTGCGTGAACATCAAGCACTGCAAAGTGTGGTATAAGACAGAAATCATTTATTGGGTATTTATAGTGCGTCTTTTCATCAGTTATAACTGCTGCCAAAGTAGTTTCACTACCAGTTCCTGCTGTTGTTGGTATTGCGATTAACAAAGGCAATTTCTTGTGAATTTTTAATAAACCTTTCATTTTTTCTATGCTTTGTTTTGGTTTTACGATTCTTGCTCCCATAACCTTTGCACAATCCATAACTGAACCACCACCAAAAGCAATTATTCCATTACACAAGTTATCTATATAAAATTTTCGTGCATTCTCAACTAACTCTATAGTTGGGTTGGGGGTTACTTCATCAAATATAGCAAATTCAACACCATTATCTTTTAAGGCATTTGTCATATCATTTAAAAGCCCTAATTTTACCAAACTTGCATCAGTTACAATTATTACTTTATTAATTTTTTCTTCTTTAATTTTATTTGCCATATCAATATAACTATTAAATAATTTTGGTTGTCTATATGGCAAAATTGGTAAAATTAATCTAAATGCAATTTGATACATTCTACACCAAATTTTGCGAGCAAGACTCATCTTTGGTATGTCGTAAGTTTTTACAAATGACATAAAATAAATTGAAGTCGCAAGTATTAATTCTGCTGGATAATATAATGATAAACATAATATGTCAAAAACTCTTTCTCCATTACCAAACACATTAAACATAAGCATTAAATCAGATAAGAAAAACATTAGCGTGCCAACAAAAATATATAATAATTGTTTTGAACTATAATTTCTGTTAAGCAATAAATTTGAAAATGATTTTGCGAGCATATTTGAAATTATAACAGCATATGCAATAACAAGTGGCAAAATCTTTCCAAAAGTAAGACCATTTGAAAGCAAAATTATGCATAATGAAATTCCAATTATTACTAGTGATATTATTATATCCCAAATACTAAATCTATTTAAAAATAAAAATGCTACAAAGAAAAATATATGTCCCAATGCAAATAGCCCAGCACCAATAGTAAAATCAACACCAAGAATTATATCTCCAAGCATTGCAAAAAATAAGCCAATAGTTAAAAATATACTATATTTTTTAATATTGATTTTTTGATTCTTGTACATTAC
>CAMEUD010000081.1 GCA_945937975.1 uncultured Clostridia bacterium | reverse complement strand
TAACACCAAAGAGCATAAGAATTAGAAAGAAAATCCTTGACCATAATATGAGATTAAGAGAAAGAGGAAAAATGTTAAGAGGCGAAGGTGAAACAATAGATGAATAATAAACAAAAACCACCAAAAACAGATTTGGAATATAAAAAGTCATTAAAAAGAATGTGGGTAATAATGGGGTGTTTAATCCCTGTTATTATTGCAACTACTTATGTATTTGGAGTTGTGCTAAAACTACCAGAATGGCTCGTTATATTTATGAATGTTGTTTTTTGTGGCTTTGTTTGTTTGATTATTTATTTAATTCTTGATAAAATAGATAAAAATAAAAAGAAAAAAGAACTAATCGAAAACAAAGACAAATACGACCCATTTAAAGATTAAAAGGAGAAAATATGGCAAATCCAGTAAAAATGATGCCACATTCACTTGAAGCAGAACAATCTTTGCTTGCTTGTGTGCTTATTGATAATACTGTCGTTGCAAGTATAATGGAACAAGTTAGACCTATATACTTTTATAGTGAAGCACATAAAAAACTTTTTGAAGCAATGTGTGAACTTTACCAAACAAATCAACCTATTGACTTTGTTACAGTTGTTGACAAACTTGAAAAACAAAATTTGATAAATGAAGTTGGTGGTATTGATTATTTAACACTTCTTGCATCTTCACTTCCAAGTGCAGTCAACTATAAATCATATATAGATATTGTAAAAAGAGATAGTCTTAACAGAGCATTGATTGTTGCAGGTCAAAAGATTATTGAAAAAGCCTATGAAGGTGGAGAAATTCAAGATTCAATAGCATATGCTGAAAAAATGGTATATGACATTGCTCAAAAAGAAGAAACAAGCACATTGGAACATATTTCTGTTGCACTTAATGAAGCAATGAAATCTATTGATGAACTTGCCAAAAATGGTGGACAAATTAAAGGTATTTCAACAGGAATTACAGAATTTGATAAACTTACAAACGGGCTTCAAAACTCTGACCTTATATTGCTTGCTGCTCGTCCAGGTGTTGGTAAAACATCATTCGCAATGAATATTGCAATAAACGCTGCCACAACTCAACATAAAAATTGTGCAATTTTCTCTTTGGAAATGCCAAGGGTTCAACTTGCTATGCGTTCACTTTGTCAAGTTGCAAAGGTTAGTATGAGCAAGGCAAAAAAAGGTAATTTAACTACCGAAGAAATGAAATATATTTGGATGGCAAACAAAACTCTTGCCGAAAGTGGACTTTATGTTAGTGATAGTTCATTAGTAACTCCAATGGATGTTTTGGACAAATGTAGAAGATTAAAAAGAGAAAAAGGTCTTGACCTTATTGTAATAGACTATCTTCAACTTATGTCAAGTGGAAAAACAAGCAAAGATGACAATCGTCAACAAGAAATTTCACAAATTACAAGATTTTTGAAAATTGCAGCAAAAGAACTTGATGTTCCAATTATACTTCTTTCTCAACTTTCTCGTGCTATTGAACAAAGAAAGGACCACAAGCCAATGCTTTCTGACCTTCGTGAAAGTGGTGCGATTGAGCAAGATGCTGATATTGTACTCTTTATTGATAACCCAGACAAATATAATGATATTGTAAATCCAAATGAACCAGGTATTTGCGAATTAGTTGTTGCAAAACACCGTAATGGTGAACTTGCAAATATCAAAATGCGTTGGATTGGTGAACTTACAACCTTTATTGACCCAGATAAAAAGATTGACAGAAAAGACTATGGAGATAAGGTTAAAGTTGTTAGTGATGATGCGTTTGGTGGAGTGCCAGATATTCCACAAGATGAAGACTTGAATGGACTTGATATAAATGATTTAACAAATGTCTTTGATGATAAAAATATTGATTAAAAGATAAAAAAAATACCAAAGTATGAACTTTGGTATTTTTTTTTGTTATTATTTATAATTCATAACTTGTGCCATATTTTTTATCAACTTCTTTTGCATATGTTACTAAGTTTGCATATAAGGCAGAAGTGTTAAAATCAAAATTTTTATTTTTTGAATTTTTTACAATGTATTCAAGTATACCTCTAAAATTTACACATTTATTATTATCTCTGTAAAGGTCATTTGTGAGAACTTGAGCAGGTGATTGGTTTTGATAAATTAATGAGTGAAATTTTAATATGTTTTCTCTTGCTTTAACATTGTTTTTATTTTTTTCAAGATATTCAATAATCATTCTGTAATATGATTTTGTTATGCCATCTATAACTTGCTCATCATAAATATGTTTTGAAAGTTTTGATAATTTGCCTTCACGACCATAATCATGAATAATTACACCCATTAATTGATTGAATGCAACGGCATTTTCTTTTGATATTTTGTATGTTTTTTCAGAATCATAAAGTTTTCCATTATAGTCATATAATTTTGTTCTTGGAATTTCAATAGTAAGTGGCAAATTATTTGCTTTTTTATCTCTAAAAATTGACATTTTTATCTCCTAATTCATTTATATAATAACATATAAATTTTTTTTTGTAAATACTAATTACATAATGATTTTTGTATATAAAAAAATAAATTTCAAAAACTAAATTTATGAAAGAAAAATACATAAAAAATTCGATATTATTATTTATTTGTTTAATTATTACAAAATTTATTGGTGCAGTTTATAAAATACCTTTATCAAATATTCTTGGAACAAACGGAATAGGTGTGTATCAAATGATATACTATGTTTATTCTTTGTTTTTGGTTTTTATAACAGGTGCAATGCCAACTTATATCGCACAAAAAGTATCGAATTATAGAGCAACAAATAAAAATGAAGAAATATCAAAACTAATAAAAAGTGCGTTTACTTTGGCGATAATATTAAGTTTGGTTTTTACAATTATTATAATGATAATGTCAAAAGTTTTTTCCATTTTGCAGGGCATAGAAAACGCATACCTAGGATATATTATTGTTGGTTCAAGTATTATATTTAGTGGAGTATCAAGTGTAATAAAAGGATATTTCTTTGGTTACGAATATATGTTGCCATCAGCAATTTCTGGAATTGTTGAACAGTCAGTAAAATTAGTGTTTGGACTTACTTTTGCAAGCATTTTGACAAAATATGGTGCATTGTATTCTGTATATGGCGCATTTTTTGGTGTTTTTGTAAGTGAACTTTTTGCTTTCATATTTTTGATTATTATTTATGCGAAAAAGAAAAAAACTCAAAAAAGTAAAATTGATTTTTCAAATATAAAAAATTTTGGTGTGGGATTATTACCACTTATAGGCACAAATATTGTTATTCCATTTTCAAATTTTTTGGATAGTTTTTTGGTAGTAAATTTGCTAAATAGCTTTTTTGAAAACAAAATCTCAACTTCATTGTTTGGAATTGCCACAGGTATGATTGCTCCAATAGTCAATTTTCCAGTTCTCCTTTGTGGAACTATATGTACGGCAATTTTGCCAAGTTTGAGTTATAAAATTGCAAACAAAGAAGATATTTCAACAACTTGCAATAATATATTGTTTTTTGTTTTTGTTATATTTGTACCTTGTGCTTTTGGACTTATGGCACTTGGAGAAAATATAATTCAAGTGTTTTTCCCAAGTATAGAACAACAGTTTTTTAGGGTGGCAGTATATTACCTAAAAATTGCCAGCATAAGCATAATTTGGCAAACACTGTTACAAATTGTGAATAGTATTTTATTTGGGTTTGGAAAATTTAGATTGCCACTAATAAGCCAAATAATTGGAGTTATTGTAAAAATCTGCACACTTATTATCTTAATTCTTTGCACAAGATTGAATATATTATCTCTTGCCATTGCTCTAAATGTTGGTTATTGCATATCGTTAATTATTTGTTTGATATATGCGAGAAAGTTTGTTTCACTTAATAATTCATTATATAAATTATCATTTTGTTTTTTATCATCAATAGTGATGTTTTTAGTTATAGTGAGTTGCAACTACTATATAATTTTAAACCCAATAATAAAAATTGTGGCATTGTTACTTATTGGCGTTTTATCTTATTTTATTTCTTGTTTTATGTTCAATGTTATTTCTCTTAAAGATGTGAAAGGAATATTAAAAAATATAAAACTTGGCAATAAAAATTGAAAAGTTAATAATAATTGTGTATAATTAAATTATGAAAATAGGCAATATAGAAGTAGGGAATTTATTTCTTGCCCCAATGGCAGGAGTTAGTGATATAGGATTTAGAAAAGTTTGTCGTATGTGTGGTGCGGACTTAACATACATAGAAATGGTAAATTGCAATGCAATTCGTTTTAAGAATGAGCATACTTTAGATTTACTACGAACCGAAGATGATGAAAAAATTAAAGTGGTTCAAATTTTTGGACATGATGCTGACCAAATGGCAAAAGTGTGCGCAAGTCCAGAATTGGAAAAATTTGATATCATAGATATTAATTTTGGCTGTCCTGCTCCAAAAATTGTAAAAAATGGCGATGGTAGTGCATTACTTTGCAATTTAGAGAAAATTGAAGAAATTGTAACAAAATGTGTTAATGCAACAAATAAACCTATAACTGTAAAGATAAGAAAAGGTTTTAAAAAGAATGATAATGTTGCTGTTCAAGTTGCCAAGTTGTGTGAAAAATGTGGTGCAAAAGCAATTACAATTCATGGCAGAACAAGGGAGCAAATGTACAGTGGCACTGTTGATTATGAAACAATAAAAAAGGTGAAAGAAAGTGTTTCCATTCCAGTCATTGGGAATGGTGATGTTGTTGATGAAAATAGTTACAAAAAAATGCTAGAAACAGGTGTTGATGGTGTTATGATTGGTCGTGGTGCATTAGGTCAACCTTGGTTATTTAGCATATTAAAACACAAAGAATTGCCTGATAAATATGAAATTGTTGAAACGCATATAAACACTTTAAAAAAATATTATGATGAAAAATATTTATGTACAATTCTTCGTAAACATTTGCATTGGTACATAAGAGATGTTTATGATTCAACATCATACAGACAAGTTCTTGCAAACACAGTTTCTCTTGATGAAAGTTTGAAGATAATAAAACAAGCATTTGACAAACAAAACTAATCAAATTTACTTGTTATATTTTTGTATTTATATTACAATAAAATTAAGAAAAGGGGTGCATATGAAAAAAACCATTGAAGATATTGATGTAAACGGCAAGAGAGTATTTTTGCGTGTTGACTTTAATGTTCCACTTTCTGAAAGTGGTGAAGTTTTGGACGCAACAAGAATAGAAAGTGAATTGCCAACAATCAGTTATTTATTGAAAAATAACGCAAAAGTGATTATTTGTTCACATTT
>CAMEUD010000080.1 GCA_945937975.1 uncultured Clostridia bacterium | reverse complement strand
AACGGTGGTTCAACTGCAAATCAAACAAAAACAGTTGCATATGGTGCAAGCGTTGACTTATCACTCACTGCAACAAAAGATGGTTGGACATTCGTTGGTTGGAACACAGATAAGAGTGCAAAAGCAAAACTTAACTCATACACAATGCCAGCAAACAATGTAATTCTTTATGCAATATACTCAAAAGAATTAACAGGAGAATTTAAGTACTATAATAACCAAACTCAAAATGTTACAGTAACAATCTATAACACAGCAACAAGTGGCTCAATCACAGCACCAGCAGCACTCGGCACTCCAAGTGGCTACACATTCAGACACTGGAGTACAGCAAACACTGCAAACGCATCATCAACAGTTGCTGCATCAAAATCAATAACAATCAGTGCAAATGCAACATACTATGCATCATATCAAAAAACAGTTACAGGAACATTCTATTATTGTGCTGGCAAAAAGGGTGAATATAGTTCAACATTTGACCAACTAAGTGCAACAGCAACAGCAACTCAATTTATGAATTACACAGGAATAAAAGTTGAATCAAACTTCGCAGTTCCAACAGCAGTAACAAGCAGTATCGGTGGTGAACAAGCAGAGCAATACAAAGGACTTGCAACAACTGTAAATTCTGCATCAGTTATCGGTACACCAACAACAGCAAACACAACATTCTATGCCGTATATTCAGAAGGCTTAACTTTCAAGTACTGGGATGGTTCAAAACATACAAGCACTTCAATGGAAAGAAGAATGCTCTCAAATGGCACAAAATATAACTCAAGTTTGAGTGGTTCAGTTCCAACACCAGCAGCATATGATGGCGCATCATTCATTTCTTGGCAATGTGAAGTAAGCACAGAAGATAGCCCACAAAGAGAACCACTTGCAACAGGCGTAAACAAATTGTTCGCAAGATACAGAAAATCAGTTGAAGCAACATTTAACTACCATAATGGCACAGCAGCTGCCACAGCAAAAGCAAGCGCAAACAGACTCTATGTATCAAACGATTCATATGGAATCAACACAACAAACAACCAAATCACAGTTCCAAGCGCTGTAAAAGCAAACAGAACAATCTCAAGCGTAACATACACATATCGTGGTGTAAGCACAAGCAATTCAGCAGATGCAACAGTACTTCAAGCAAATGCAATCACAACAGCAAACACAACTTACTATGCTTCATATTCATACACAGTAACATTAACATTCAATGGTAATGGTGCAACAAGTGGAACAGCACCTTCAAATGTTTCTGGCACTGCATATATGCAATACAACGGAACAAAGAAAGCAGTTTCATTAACACTTCCTGCAAACCCATTTGCAAGAACAGGTTACACACTTGATTCAACAAATCCATGGAACTCAAATTCAGAAGGAAATGGAACAGCATATAAAGCACAAACAGCATATTCATTCACAGCAAGTGCAACAATCTATGCAAAATGGAATATAAACACTTACACATTAACAGCAAATGCTGGAAGTGGAACAATACCTGCAACAACAGGTTGGACAGTTGCAAGTGGTAGCAAAACAGCAACCAAGTCTGTAAACTATGGTGCACAATATGGTACATTGCCAACACCAACTGTATACTCAAAGACAGGCTACACAGTAAAATTCAAAGGTTGGTTCACAACAGCAAGTGGTGGAACACAAGTAGCAACAACCACAACAATGGGAGTATCTAACACAACAATCTATGCTCAATACACTGAAACTATAAATAGTTACACATTAACAGCAAATGCTGGAAGTGGAACAATACCTGCAACAACAGGTTGGACAGTTGCAAGTGGTAGCAAAACAGCAACCAAGTCATTGGCTTATGGTGCACAATATGGCACATTGCCAACACCAACTGTATACTCAAAAACAGGATACACAGTAAAATTTAATGGTTGGTTCACAACAGCAAGTGGTGGAACAAAAGTAACAACAACCACAACAATGGGAGCATCCAATACAACAATTTATGCTCAATATACAGAAACTGCAATCTCATACACACTCACAATCAATGCAAATGGTGGATTGGGTGGTACTGGTTCTGCAAGTCCTTCAAGTTATACAATCAAGACAACTGCTCAAACAGTAACTTTAACACCACCATCATCAATGGATTATGGATTTGTTAATTGGACAATTGAAACAAATTCAAGTGGTGCAACATCAACAATTAGTGGGAACACTTTGACAATTAAAGCGGGTGCTTATGGAAATATTAAAGTAAAAGCAAACTGGTCAAAAATCGTTGTCAAGAATGAAACCACTGGAAAGTTATATCTTGAAAATATGGGTTCAGGACTTTTACAAAAAGCAATAAATGAAGCATCAGATGGTAATGAGATTAACTATTATGTTGATATAACAGAAGATATAACAATAAGCAAAGGTATCTCTTTGATTTCAGGATTTGGACGCACATTAACTTCTTATATAATTGTAACTTGTAATTTACCAGGACTTGTAAACTTTGGACAAAATGGTACAGGAAGTCCAACAAAAATTATTGGAACAGTAAAAAATACTAAAGATTGCCAAATTACATTTACAAATGTAAATATAACTTCAGGTGGAGATGCCTACACTTGCATAATAAATGAATCGACGGGTTCTATCATAATAGAAAGTGGAACATATAATCAGACAGATAATACTTGCAATGTTATTGAAAACCTCGGTGGCGGGAAAATAATGATTGAAGGTGGGACTCTATTTGTTGGTTATGATTTAACATCTGGTGGAGATGGTGGTGCAGTAGTTGCAAATGCTAACGGAACTACACTCATATCCGGTGGAACTTTGCATGGGTATTATGGTGTCTATGCTGGAGAATGTATTGATGATGAAGGGAATAGTCATAGTGGAATTTCAAATGTAACTATTTCAGGTGGAACAATTACTGGAGGCTCTTCAACTGGTACAGCCGCTGTTTGTATGAATGGTGGATGGCCTGATAAATTAACTATTTCAGGTGGAACATTAAATAACGATGATTCAGCAGAATATGATATTTATAGAAAAGATGGCTCAATTACTATTTCAAAAGATGTTGATTTTGATATCTTCTTTGAACAATTACAGACAGATACACTTACTTCAGGTGCTTTGAAGATTGACCCTAGTGTAACTATAACCAAAAACCATAAAATTGGATTTAATTCAAATGGTTCAAATGGTATTTACTACCTATATAGTTCAACAAGTGAAGCAACAAGAAATTCAATGTTTAACCATGTAACATTAGTTGACAGATATAATTTATCAAAACCAAATGCTGCTCATAGTAAATATACAAAAGGTACAACTTATTATGGTATGTTATATCTTGGTAATGTACTTAATGTTACACAGGGCAAGGCATACACCATACTTAGTGCTGCAGTTTCAGATGCAACAGCAAATGATGAGATTGATATTGTAGGTAGTCATAGTGTAGACGCAGAAGTAACAGTTGATAAAGGCCTAACAATTTACTCATCAACAGGTGCAACTTACACTGGTAAGGTAAAAGTAACAGCGAGCCCAACCTATCTTGGAACTAACACATATGGTGCTAATTTCGCTGGACAATTTACAGTAAGTGGTTCAACAGTATTCTTTAATAACGGAGTTATTGATGGACAAACATCAGTTGCATCTATTCCTGTGAGAGTAGAAGGTGGTTCAACACTATACATTCAAAGTTCTGCAACAATTCATACCACAGGTGGTGTAGGCCTTCGTGTAACATCAAGTAGCATAATTATGAATGGTGGATTAATCTACTCTGGCGATAGCAAAACATCTCCGAAAGGTAGAGGTGTAACATTGAATGATTCAGCAAGCATTGCTCTAAATGGTGGAGAAATCTATGGTACATATGGGTTGGTAACAGTTGGTACAAATAATAATAGTATAGTTATTAATGGTGGTAAAATTTATGGTACAACTGCTGCAATTCAAAATTCTTCTGGAACAGTATATCCAACTATTACCATATCAAAAGATGTAGAAATTGTTGGGGGATATAAAACATACGAAACCACAGCAACGACTATTTCAACTGTTAAATTTACAGTTAATGCAAATGTAACTGTAGATGAATTTAAGTTTACTTATGCAGATTCATCAATAACTGGAAAAGCTTATGCATTTAAGAGCACAAACCAAACCTACTTTAATGCTCTATATAATAAGGTAAAATTCTATAACAAGGAAGGTACAGAATTACAGAAAATAATACAAACTCAAACTGGATCAACAACATATTATTATTGCGTAGTATATTTGGGTGATGTAATAAATGAAACAACAAATGTTGGTTACAGTGGTGAAAGTGCTTTGGCTGATGCTGTTTCCGCAGCAAGTGCAGGTGATGTATTAAATATTATTAATAACATTACTTCAACTTCAGCATTAACAATCAGTAAAAACTTAACAATCTATTCATCAACAGGTGCAACATACACTGGAAATATCACATTATCTTCTGGAACAATTAACCTTGGCACAAGTTCATATGGCTTCAATATGACAGGTATATTATCAACACCACAAAATTTAACATCAAGAGCAATAAATTTTGTTAAGGGAACATTAACTAATGCATCAAATAACAATGCAACTGTGTACATATACTCTGGGGCTTTAAATGTTAGTTCAGGTGCCACAATTTATCAAAAAGGTAATTGGGCAGCATTACAAATGTCATACAATGGTGCAAATATAACAGTAAATGGTGGAACAATTAAATGCGACAAAGGAGAGGCAATAAGATTAGAATATGGTTCGTTAACTATTAACTCTGGGTTAATTCAAGGAACAACGGGTATATATTGTGCAAATGCTACAGTAAATAGTGGATGCTATTTGAAAGGTGGAACTATTGTGGGAAATAGTGGATACCCAGTTTATACAAATGGATTGTGTGTTAATATTTCAGGGAAAGTACTATTTGTCAACAATGGTAGTAATTCAAAGCAAAATGTTTATGTAAAAAATTTTGCAAGTGATGGTCCAAGTGATGCAACTTATTCAGCAATAACTTTATCATCAACATTGCCATCAACCTTTAAATTTGGGCTTGCATCAACACTTGTAACAAATCAAGCAAATGTCCCATTATCCTTGAGTACAAGTATAGGTTCAGCTTCAGCAACTGCAATTTTAGATGATTCTTTAACTGGAAAAGTATATTTATTTAAGAGTACAAATTTAACATATTTTAACACATTATATAGTAGTATAAATATTCAAAATGTAAGCGGAACAGAACTTACAAACAAAAAACAAGAATCAGTTACAAGTGGAAGTACA
>CAMEUD010000079.1 GCA_945937975.1 uncultured Clostridia bacterium | reverse complement strand
TATCAAATATGTATCGTGATGTTCTTATGCTAAAATTGGGGCAAAAAGAACTTGTTTTAAACACAAATTTAATATCAAAATTTGAGCAAGTGAAAGATGAATATTCGATTCTTTCATTGCAAAATATTATTTATAACATTGATGATGCAAACAAAAGACAATTTTCTAATGTTGCAATTAGTCTTATTTTGCAAACATTACTCATAAAAGATTTGGAGGTTAAATTCTTATGCAAATAGCAAAAGTTGAAATTAGATATGAAGATGAAGGGAAGACTTATACATTTTCTCCAAATGGTTTAGATTTAAAATTAAATGATGCAGTTGTTGTTGACACTGTTCGTGGAAGTGAATTAGGTTATGTCAGCAGTGAAATTACTTATATTGATGAAAATGAATTAAAAGACAAATTAAAAAATGTTTTAAGACTTGCAACCGAAAAAGATATTGCACAAAAAAAAGAAAATTTGGAAAAGCAAAAAGAAATAAAAGCCAAAACAGAATTTTTGGCTGACAAACTTAAACTTGATATGAAAATTGTTTCTGCCGAACTTAATTTGGAAAGAAGCAAAGTTATAATTAACTTTACAAGTGATGATAGAGTTGATTTTAGGGAACTTGTAAAAGAACTTGCAAATTGCTTTAAAATTAGAATTGAGTTAAGACAAATTGGTTCAAGAAACGAAACTCAATTACTTGGGGGAATTGGACCTTGTGGCAGACAAGTATGCTGTAATTTATTTTTAAAAGATTTTGAACATTCAACAATAAAAATGGCAAAAAATCAGGGATTAAGTTTAAATCCAGCAAACATAAGTGGACTTTGTGGACGACTTATGTGTTGCTTATCTTATGAAAATGATGGTTATGTGGAACTTTTGAAGCAAATGCCAAAAGTTAATTCAATTGTTGAAACTCCAGATGGGAAAGGACAAGTTGTTTATAATAACTTACTCAAAAAGAAAGTTCAAGTAAAATTTATTAAAGGTGACACAACTGAACTAAAAGAATATGAAGTAGGGCAAATTAAGTTTGAAAAAAATGACAAATAGTTTACGACTTGATGACCTAAATTTAGATGGGTTAAAATTATATCAATATGTTGATGGCTACGCTTTTACAAGTGATAGCGTTATTTTGTCAAACTTTATAAAAGCAACTCACAAAGATATTTGCGTAGAAATTGGCTCGGGCAGTGGAGTTATTTCGGTTCTTGTAAATTACAAATGCAAGCCACAAAAAATCGTTTGTTTTGAAATGCAGGAAAAATATGCAAATCTTACAAAATTAAATTTTGAATTTAACAAAATGAACAATGTTGAAATTATATGTGATAAAATCCAAAATTACAAAAACCATATCACAAAGCCAGTAAGTGTTGTTTATTCCAATCCACCATATTATAAAAATGATGTATGCAAGAAAAGTGAAAAAGAAGAAATTGCTATTGCAAAGCACGAACAATATCTTACTTTGGAAGAACTTATTTGTTGTGCAAGTAAAATGTTAAAGTTTGGTGGCAAATTCTATTTTGTTTATCCAGCACAAAGACTTGATGAAATTTTTGTTTTGCTAGATAAATACAATTTAACACCAAAGCGAATGTTTTTTGCACAACCAACAATAAATAAAAATGCAAACACAGTGTATTTAGAATGTCATAAGGGTGGAAAGTGTGGAGTAAAAATTTTGCCAACACTTGTAACAAACAACCTTGATGGCGACTATGTTACAACCATTCAAAAACTATATAGAGATAGTTAGGAGAAATTATGATATATTTTGTTGCAACGCCGATTGGGAATTTAAAAGATATAACAATAAGGGCGCTTGATGTTTTGAAAGAAGTTGATGTTATTGCGTGCGAAGACACACGAAATTCTTTAAAACTATTAAATCATTATCAAATATCAAAAAAATTAATTGCATATCACAAATTTAATGAAAAATCTAGTGCTGATGGAATAATTGCACTTGCAAAGCAAAATAAGAATATTGCAGTTATAAGTGATGCAGGTATGCCGGTTATTTCTGACCCAGGGCAAATACTTATTGATAAACTTATTGAAAATAACATTGAATACACAGTTGTCCCTGGTGCATCGGCAAGTTTATCTGCACTACTACTTTCTGGTATGGATAGTTCAAGTTTTACATTTGTGGGATTTTTGCAAGAACAAAACAAACAACGAAAAATTCAAATAGAAAAATACAAAAATTATGAAACAACTTTAATTTTTTATGTTTCGCCATATAATGTGAAAAAAGATATTGAATTTTTATATCAAAATCTTGGAGAAAGAAAAGCATGCCTTGTGAATGAAATTACAAAAATTCATGAGAAAGTTATACATTTTACATTGGGCGAATTTGAAGACATTGAACCAAAAGGTGAATATGTTTTGATTGTGGAAGGGAATAAAGAACAACAAGAAAAAAAAGAAGAAATTTCTATTGAAGATGAACTTTTGCAATATATAAACCAAGGACTAAGCAAAAATGATGCAATAAAAACAGTTGCAAAAAATAGGAAATTGGCAAAAAATGAAGTTTATCAAATTGCTTTAACTTTAAATATTTAGATTATTTTACAAAAAAGACAAGAAAGTATCGCACTAAATAGGTTACCAACAAGGGCAACCAAAATTGCTGGTGTGATATTTTTTATTTTACTGCCAGCAAAGTATACGCTGGAAACATAAAAAATTGTTTCACTGCTTCCCATAATAGAGCATGCACACCTTGATATGTAACTATCAGCACCATAAGTTTTTATAATGTCAGAAAGTAGTGATAGACTGCCACTCCCAGTAAATGGTCGAAGCAAAACCAACTCACAAACTTCGGTTGGAATACCCAAAATATTGAATAGTGGCGAAAGTATTTTTACAAGAAGCATAGCAAGACCCGACAAACGAAATAGCATTACACAAATCATAATTGATGCAATGTAGGGGAATATTGAAAGCACCAAATCAAAAGACTTTTTTGCACCACAAGTGAAGCAACTATAAACATTAACTTTTTTTATTGTTGCATATATGATTAGTGCCAAGATTAGTATTGGAATAATATACACACTCATTTGTTCTTTTCCTTAAATTTATAAACTAAATGCAAAAACAAAATACAAACAATGGTTGGAATAATTGTTGAAAGAAATGTTGGCAAAATTATATCGCTTGGGTTTAATGATTGTAAGTTTGCTCTTAAACCTATTATTGTTGTGGGGAATAATTGCAGTCCCATTGCATTTATAACAAGTAGCATAAGCATTGCAAATCTTGTTTTGGGTAAATCTTTGTCCATAAGGCGAATTGCTTCAATTCCACTTGGTGTGCTTGCATTTCCAAGCCCAAGTAGGTTGCAAGATAAGTTCATTGCAACATATTTTATTTGATTTTTGTCTGTTAGTTTAAAAATTTTTTTAATGGGTTTATTTAGTAGATTCGCCAACTTTTCGCCAAGCCCACATTTGTCAACAATTTCAAGTATTGCAAGCCAAACAGCATAAATCGCCAGTAAGTCAATACACAAAGAAACACAACTTTTGCTTGTGTCTATCATTGCTGAAATTATTAAGTTTGGCGAAACGATAATAAGCGTAAACAAACTTAATATCATTAAACTTGTCCAAATTATATTCATATAAAAATATATGTTAAAAAGGTCTAAGGTATGCGAAAACTTGACTTATACAAGAAGTATAAGGTATAATTTTTATTGGAGAAAAATATGTTAATAGACACACATTGCCACCTAAACGATGAGCAATTAGAAAATGACACAAAAGACATAATAGAAAGAGCAAAAGAGCATAATGTAAAAAAGTTGGTATGCGTTGGTGCAAGTCTTTCAAGTAGTGTAAAAGCTGTTGAAATAGCAAACGAATATGACAATGTTTTCGCAGTTATTGGTGTTCACCCAGATGATGCAAACACATTTAATGATGATATTTTGGACAAGTTAAGAGAACTTGCAAAGAACAATAAAAAAGTTGTTGCGATTGGGGAAATTGGTCTTGATTATCATTTTGTGCAAGATAACAAAGAAGCACAAAAGCAATGTTTTATAAAACAAATTGAACTTGCAAACGAACTTGACTTGCCAATAGTAATTCACACTCGTGATGCAATGGGCGATACATTGGATATTGTAAGAAAGTATAAAGACAAAATAAAAAAGGGTGGAATATTTCATTGTTTTCATGGTTCAAAAGAAGTGCTTTGTGAAATAAATAAAATGGGTTTTTATGTTTCTTATGGTGGAGCAATAACTTTTAATAATGCAAACAGTTTAAGGGAAATTGTAAAGCAAACACCATTAGATAAGATATTAACAGAAACTGATTGCCCATATATGGCTCCTGTTCCACTTCGTGGCACAATAAATGAACCAAAAAATATTGATTTAATTTTTGAAAAAATGTTTGAAATAAAAAATATTTCAAAAAATAAATTAGAGAAAATAATAGAAAATAATACAAAAAAAATATTTAATATTTAATTGGAGAAAAAATGGAATTAAATAATTTTAAATTTAATAAAAAATTCGGTCAAAATTTTATTTTTGACACAAATTTATTAAATGCAATTGTCTGTGATAGTGGCATTACAAAAGAAGATGAAGTCCTTGAAATAGGCCCTGGGGCAGGCACACTTACAAAGATTATTGCAAAGTATGCAAAAAAAGTTGTAAGTTATGAAATTGATGAAAATTTAAAAGAAATATTAACTGAAAATTTAAAAGAAATAAATAATTCAAAAATAATATTTAAAGATGCTTTAAAAACAGATATAAAAGAAATTGAAAATAATTTTGATGGCGAATATTCTATAATTGCAAATTTGCCATATTATATAACAACGCCACTTATTTTTAAATTTATTGAAAACACTCAAAGAGTTAAGTCAATTACTGTTATGGTTCAAAAAGAAGTTGCAGATAGACTTGTTGCAAAAAGTGGAAAGGACTATGGCATTATAACAATTATGTTAGACTTTTTTGGAAATGTGAGAATAACACGCAATGTTTCAAGAAAAATGTTTACGCCAATGCCAAATGTTGACTCGGCTGTTGTTAATATTCAAATTGTAAAAAATAAATACGATGCAGACAAAGATATGTTTTCAAAAATAGTTCATTCAAGTTTTGCAATGAGAAGAAAAACAATATTAAACAACCTATCAAGTGGGCTTAACATTTCAAAAGATGAAGTGGTTACCATTTTGAATAATGCAAAAATAGACCCAAGTGCAAGGGCAGAACAACTTTCAACAATTGATTATGTTAAACTTGCAAATTCATATAACGACTTTATTCGACAAAAATAGATTTTTTATCTTTATCACAAAACACTCCTTTTATAATAGAATATATAGTGTAATTTTATAGGAGAGTTT
>CAMEUD010000078.1 GCA_945937975.1 uncultured Clostridia bacterium | reverse complement strand
CACATTACCTACTTTAAAAGCTGATAGACAATAATTGACAAATTGAAAGGAGAAAAAGTATATGTTAGTTAAAAAAGAGCAAATTAAAAGTTCCGACAAGAGAATTAAATTTCTCTTATGTGGTGTTCCAGGCAGTGGCAAAACTACACTTGCATTAAGTAGCAAAAGACCACTATTAATCGACATCGATGAGGGAGTTGATAGAGTTTCAGTTAAATATAGAAGTGATGTTGATAAAGTCAAAACCTATGATGAATTAATAGAAGATTTAAAAAGCCCTATGATTAATGATTACGACACTATCGTTGTTGATACGGGTGGTAAGTTATTTGATAAAATCATTAAAGCCAAAGTTATTGAACAAAATCCAAAAAATGGACAAACCGATGGATCATTATCACTTAAAGGCTATGGAGCTGCTTATGTATTATTCAAGAATTTAGTTGCTTTTATTGATAAATTAGGAAAAGACCAAATTTACATATTTCATGCTAATGAACAAAGTAATAAAGTAAATAATGAAGATGTGATTAGTTATCGTTTACAAATTGAAGGCAAAACTAGACAAGAAATTTGGAATGATATGGACTTGGGTGCTATGCTTGAAATTGTTGGAAATAAACGTGTATTACACTTTAAACAATGCGATAGATATTTTGCAAAAGGTAATCATGGAATTAATGGCGATTATGATGTTCCTACATTAACTGGTAGCAATAAGAATAATTTCTTAACATTGTTATTTGAAAAATATAGACAAAATATTGCTGATGAAGAATTAGAAGGTAATGAAGAATTAGAAAAGTATGAAACCATAATGCAAGAAGGTCATCGAATAATTGAAGGTGCTTGTAAAGGTGAAATCACATTCGATAGAGCCAGTGAAGAATTAAGCAAATTAAACTTTGTATCTACTAGCAAACAAGAATTATTAAGTGAATTAATGAGCAAAGCAAAAGAAAGTGGGTTTACTTATGATAAACAATCAAAAACCTTTGTTAATAACGGCAACGCTATTAAATAGTTGGAAATACTTATTTAATAATCAAGCTGGAGAAGAAAGCCAAGAAACTTTATACAATGATTTCTTAAAAGTACTCAAAAGAGAGCCAATCGAGACCACACCGGCAATGGCTCTCGGAAATGAGTTTGAGAAAGAATGCTATGAAGGAAAAGTTGAAGGCATAAGTGAGATTATTAAAGGTGGTGCGTTTCAAGTAGTAGGAATTACAAATGTAAATATTTGTGGTTATTTATTTGTTCTATATGGTCGAATTGATGTTCTTAAAAATGGTATAATTTACGACATAAAAAGAGTTGGCAAGTATTCAGATGTTCAAAAGTATTATACGAGTGTGCAACATGTTATGTATCTTAAATTAATACCACAAGCAAAAGAATTTAAGTATTTAATTAGTGATGGCGAATGTATATACACTGAAACTTATGATAGAAATGATATTATTGAGCCAATAGAAACCACAATAATTAATTTTGTGAATTGGCTTAAAAGAAATGATTTATTTGAATTATATGTTGAAAAATGGGGGAATTAAATTATGAGTTATACATATGAAAGTGAAATTAAAGTTTTAAAAGAAGGAGACTATGAAGGCGTTTTAGGTGCTTATAAAACTGTAAGTGAAAGGACTGGTGTTGAATATATCCGATTAGAATTTAAGATTAGGGATGATATTGAGCAAGAAGGAAAAAATAGAATTATTTTTGATAATATCTTTCAAGAAAAGAATGAAAAAGGTGAACCTAGTGGCGTTTATATGAAATGGAAAGTAAATAACATACTTGGTGCAGTATTAACCGATAATGAAAAAGCAGCTAAAATTACATTTGATACAATTGAAGATGTGATTAAGAAAATTAATGGTTCTAAAGTTATTGCTCATGTGTGTGTCGAAAATAATGACTATACAAAAGGCGAAGATGTAAATAAAATTAAGTTTTATAAGACTACAAAGCATCCTAGTCAAGTATTAAGTGAAGACACACCTGACCTTGAAGTTTCGGATGATGATTTACCATTTTAATTAAAAAAATCAATTTGAAAAATCTATACTAATCTATTAAAATATGCTTACTTGTTAGTTAAAAGGGGGCTAGCAAGTAAGCAAAAGAAAGGAAAAACAAAACATGAATAAATTTAATTACGATAATATACCTGAAATAATGAAATCACAACCAAGATGGGTATTGTGGACTTTAAAAGAAAAAGAAGGCAAATTGACTAAAATACCATTAAATCCTAAAAATGGAAAGCCTGCAAAAAGTAATGATAGCACTACTTGGAGTAACTTTAATGATAGTTTAGTGAGTTTAGAAAAAAATCAAAATGCTAATGGGCTTGGGTTCATGCTTGGAGATGGTTTTTTCGGAGTTGATTTAGATTTTCATGATGGCGATAATATTAAAGATTTTGAAAATATCAAAGATAAGTTTTTGAGTGTTTTAAAAACCTACACGGAATATTCACAAAGTGGAAAAGGTATCCATTTTATTTGTTTAGGAAACTTGCCACAAGGAAGAAGAAGAAATGGATGTGTTGAAATGTATGACAAAGGTCGTTTCTTTGCTCTAACAGGGTCTAGAGTGGAAAATACGGAGCATTATGAAGTTAATGATTGCTCGAAAGAAATTGTCGAACTATTCGACACCTATGTTGATAATAAAAAAACAGTTTCTTATTTTGCTGAAAAAATGGACACATTACACAATTTAAGTGATATTGAAGTAGTTGAGAAAGCAAAGAATAGTAAAAATGGAAATTTATTCAGTTTACTTTTAGCTGGGCAATGGCAAGGAATATATAAGAGCCAATCGGAGGCAGATGCGAGTTTTTGCTCGATGCTTGCTTTTTGGACAAATAAAGATAAAGCACAAATGAATAGAATTTTTGTGTCGAGTGGACTTATGCGAGACAAATGGACACAAAAAAGGGGCGAATTAACTTATGGTGAAATGACCATTAATAGTGCTATTAGTTTGTGTAAAGATACTTACAGCTCTAATCACAATATCGTTGAACAAGGCGAGATTTCTTATAATGCTTATACGGGCGAAGTAAGTGGGCAAACTAAAAAATATTCTTTAGATGATACTGGGAATGCGAAAAGGTTCATAGACAAGTATGGAGATATACTCAAGTATAACTATGATAATAACGCATGGATGGTTTTTAATGGAGAAAATTGGACACAAGATACAACTGAAATTGTTAAAGGTTTTGCTGATAAGTTAATCAATGAAATGAAAAAAGAAGCACTTGATGAAGAAGATGAAAAACTACAAAAAGAATTATTAAAAAATGTTAAGCATTTATCAAGTTCGAGTGGTAAAATTGCAATGCTTAAGGAAGCGCAACACCTTGACACAATTGCTTGTGTTAATGCTGATTTTGATAAAGACCCATTTTTATTAAACACTAAAAGTGGGGTTATTGATTTAAAAACGGGCAAGAAAGTTGTTAATTCACAAGATTTAATGATTTCAAGAAATACTAATTGTGAAGTAAGTGATAGTGAACCTATAAGATGGATTAAATTTTTAAATGAAATCTTTGATGGAGATGGAGATAAAGTTAGATATATTCAACGAGCCGTTGGTTATTCATTAACTGGACTTACTACCGAGCAATGTTTATTCGAGTTAACTGGGTGGGGTGGAAATGGTAAAAGCGTATTTTTAAATATTATTGAAAAAGCACTCGGGACTTATGCTCTTAACATGCAAATTGAAAGTATTTTGGCTAAAAATATAAATGGTGGTGGAAATGCTAACACCGATATTGCTAGGCTTAAAGGAGCAAGATTTGTTAGAACTAATGAACCTAGTGATGGTGCTAGATTTAATGAAGGACTTGTAAAACAAATGACAGGTGGCGACACTATTGTTGCTAGATTTCTTTATGGAAGAGAGTTTGAGTTTAAAGCCAATTTTAAATTGTGGATTGCATGTAATTCATTAATTAAAATTTACGGAACTGATAATGGCATTTGGAGAAGAATGAGAGTTATTGGATTTTATAAAATATTTGATGAAAAGACAGCCGATAAATTACTTGAGTTCAAATTAACTGAAGAATTACCACAAATATTAGGATGGGCAATTCGCGGAGCAAAACTTTATTTTACTCAAAACGGACTTGGAGAATGTGAAAGTGTAAAGCAAGATACTAATCAATATAAAAGTGATATGGACTTAATTGGCTCGTTCGTTAGCGAAAATCTCAATATTACGAATAATAGCATGGACATGGTAAAGGCTAGAGATTTGTATCAAGCCTATTCTAACTGGGCAAGAAATGGGAATGAATGGGTAATGAGTGCTACAAAGTTTGGAATTGAAATGACAAAGAGATTAAACAAAGTAAATAGAAATGGATTGATTTTATACATGGGAGTTAAATTAAGATGATAAATAATAAAAAAATAGGAGCAAGTTTTGAAAGTAAAGCACTTGAATATTTAAAGAATAAAGGATTTTGGGCGACATTTTTAAATGCTGGTAGAAATGGACAACCTTGTGATGTTGTGGCTCTAAAAGTCATTAAAACTAAAACAATAGGGTGTTTAATTGATATTAAACACTGCAATAGTAATTATTTTAGATTTAGTAGAATTGAAATGAACCAAAGAGATGCTTTTACTTATGCTACAAACATGGGAATAAATTGCTATTTCTTAATTTGGTTTGATTTATTAAATAGTTGGAAGTGGTTAGACTTTGAAACAGTTAAGGAGTTAGAAGAAAATGGAATACACGGTTGGAAGCCAAATCAGAATTAAAAATCCATCGGCTTTGATTGAAAATTTTATTAAAAATAAATACACAATCGACAATCCCGAATATGCAAAAAAAGAAAGATTAGGTTTTTGGGTAGGAAATACATCAAAAGTAATAAGATTATTTTATCAAAATGAAGATAATTTATATGTGCCTTTCGGTGTGTTTAATGAACTGTGGGAATTAGAAAAAGCACCTACTAAAGTCTTATTTAGCGAGCCACAAAAAAGAGAATTTAAATGGAATGAAAATATTAAATTATTTGATTATCAAAATAAAGCTGTAAATGAATTAGTAAAAGCAAAAAATGGAATTTTAGTTGCTAAATGCGGAAGTGGTAAAACTTTAATGGCAATGCGACTTATTCATGATTTAGAGCTTAAGACCTTATGGCTAACTCACACTACTAAACTTTTAGAACAAAGCAAAAAGGTTGCTATCAATACCTTGATAAATTGTGAAATTGGAGAAATTAGCGATGGTAAAGTTAATATTGGAAGAGATATTACTTTTGCTACAATTCAAACGATAAGCAAGATTGACCCTAGTATTTATTATAAAGAATTTTCATTAGTTATATGTGATGAGTGTCATAAAATATTTTATAACGCTGGGGCTATTCACATGTGGAGTTTAGTGTTAAACAATTTATGCGTTAGATATAAATTTGGACTTACGGCTACACCTTATAGAGCCGATGGAATGGCACTTGGTATGTTTGCTTTACTTGGTAAAATT
>CAMEUD010000077.1 GCA_945937975.1 uncultured Clostridia bacterium | reverse complement strand
ATTTAGTTTAGGCAAGACACAAACTACTATTCAATTCTATTCTCCCCCCCCCCCCTAGACCCAAAGTCAAATGTATTTGCAAGGTTTTTTGGAAAAAAGTTTAAAAATTTTTTAAGAAGTTGAGATTTATCAGCAGATGAGATTCTTCAAAGAAAGCCCACGAAGTATCTCAACTGCTTTGAGATGTTGAGATTTCTCCAAAACCCGTCAAAGTTGGTCATGGTCGAAATGACATTTAAAATATATATGTCATACTGAGCCATTCTTCAACAACTTGCTTACGAAGTATCTCAACCGCTTTAAGATGTTGAAATTCTTCCAAAGCAGTGCTTCAATGTCGGCAGTCAGAATGACTATTGAAATTGGAAGGGATTTCTCCTAGGTCGTGCTTTGGGGTCGACAGTCGAAATGACATAATAACTCATAAAAACTTGCAAAGTCCTGCGAATAAAAAATCACTATCAAATACAAAAAAACACGAAATTTATTTCGTGCTTTTTTCTAATTGTTCAATAATACTTTTTGCAATAATCTCGTGTCCCATTTCATTTGGGTGAACACCATCAATGCAAAACTTGTCCAAATATTTTCTATCCCACAAAAAATCACCACGAATATCAAGTAATTTACAATTATTTTTGTTTGCACACCTTGTTATAATCATACTGTAAAATTCTTGGTGTCTGTAAATATTTTCAATATCTCCTTGCAAAAATTCTAATACTTTTTCTTTGCTTGCCAGTCTTGCAATAACATTTTCAAAATATCTTTTGCTATCTATTGGTGGAATATTTGTAAGTATCACTTTAACATTTTTTTGTTGCAATTTTTTTATTGTTTCATCAAGCATTGTTTCAAATTCTTTTGGTGGAGTGTTTGGCAAATGATTTTCATTTGGAGAATTTGCAACAATTTTCCAATTATAATCACTATCATTTCCACCAAGAGAAATCACTGCAACATTGTTTTCTTCTTCATTAATTTTTTCAATGTATTTATCTATTGTGCCTTTTTGATTTAATCTTTTGAGTGTTTGACCATAGATTGACAAGTTATCTATCTCAATGCCAAAATGTTTGGCAACTAAAATAACTGCATTTTCTGGTAACTTTTTTAGTTCGTTGTTTTCATACACAATACCTTTTGGAATTGAATCTCCAAAAATAGTTATCTTACAATGCTTCAATGATATCATAATTATTTCTCCATAAATATGATACCAAGAGCAAGTGGACCTGTGTGGCAAGAAATTGTTGAGCCCGCAGTTGTGTAATAAATATTTTCAAACCCATTGTCCTTTAAAATTTGGGTGACAGTTTCTTTTGTTTTTTCTGTTATTGTTGTGTATGAAACAAATATATTCTTTTTGTCTATATTATTTGATGATTTAATTATATCTTCACAATATTTTTTTGCACAAAAATCATACGAGCCTATATATTTTTTGCCAAGTTTTGTTTTCCCATTAACAACTGTTATTAATGGTTTTATTGAAAGCAAGTTCGCTCCAAAACAAGCAAGAGCGCTACATCTTCCACCTTTTACGATATAGTTAAGTTTGTTTACAATTAAACTAACTTTTGATTTTAACTTATTTTCTTCCAAATATTTTACAATGTCCAAAATATCAACATTGTTGTCTACCATTTCTCTTGCTTTTAATGCAAGCAATGCAATACCTGTTGACAATGATAATGTGTCTATAACATAAACATTATTCATTTCATTTGCAACATTTTGAGCATTTCTGTATGCACTTGACACTCCACTTGACAAACTTAAATGAATAACTGCATCATAATCTTTAAGTAAGTTTTCAAAATGCTCTTTGTACTGATACTCATTTACTGCACTTGTTGAAGGTAATTTTTTATTTTTATCAAAGTACTCAAAAAGTTTTGTATTGTCAAATTCTCCGTCAAGGTAAGCATTATCTCCCATAATCACAGTAAAAGGTATCGTGTGTATATCAAATTTTTGCAATAATTCTTTTGGCAAATCTATTGTGCTTTCAGCCGAAATCGCTATCTTCATTTTTATCTCCTTTTGTTTTCCTAATTGCATACATAATGTATAGCAAATTGTAAAAAAATACTACCTACTATTAAGTTTTTTATCTCTACAAACTAATAATAACATAGTAGAGTTGTATTTTCGACATTCTACTACCAGTAGAATATGTGTTTTTAGTTGTTTTTTCTTTAGTTTTATGCTAGTATTCTTTATATGGAAAACTTAAATTTAGTTATTGCAAAAAATATTTGTGAATATAGGAAGAAATGTAATCTCACTCAAAGTGAACTTGCCAATCTTCTTAAATTTTCTGACAAATCAGTTTCAAAATGGGAGCGTGGAGAAAGTATTCCTGATATTAATGTCTTAATGGAAATGTGCAAAATATTTGGTATTAATATAAACGATTTAACAAGCGAACATAAGTCATACAAACTAACAAGTTTTTTAAAAAGGAACAGAATACTTATACCAATAATATCTGCTGGCCTTGTTTGGCTTGTTGCAACAATAATATTTGTTAGTCTTTTATTATTTGCTCCAAATGTTTCAAAAAAATGGCTATGCTTTATATTTGCAATTCCACTAAGTTCAATTATTCTTTTGATATTCAGTTGGATTTGGGGAAAAAGATGGATGCGACTTTTGTTTGAATCTATTATCACTTGGACAACACTTCTTTGTATATGCTTAAGTGTTTCAAAAAATGTTTGGTACTTGATGCTTATTGGAATACCTGTTCAAGTCCTTGCAGTACTTTGGTACTTTATGCGTAGGAAGAAAGATACAAAAGTTATAAATTATACCGAACAACAATAATTGTTACATAAAAAAACTTTGAAAATTAATTTCAAAGTTTTTTTGTTATTTAATTATTTTCGCCATTATCTTTTGGTTCTTCATTGTTTACATCAGCATTTTCAGTATTTTGTTCTTCATTTGCTGGTGCATTTTCTACTGGTGAATTTTCATCTTGTGGAACTTGATTTTCACTTTCTTCACCTTCTTCTTGTTGTCCTGCAAGAATGTTTTCTTGATGTTCTTTTATTTGTTGTAATGTTTCACCAAGTTGACGGTTAAGTTCGTTTTGTTGTTCCATAAGTCTGTTGCTTTCTTGCAAAATTTGATTACTTATTTGAGCAAGTCCATCAGGAGATTTTTTTGGTCTACCACGCTTACCTTTTGGTTTTTCTTCTACTTGTTCGCTTGGCTCTTTTTTAGGTCTGCCACGCTTTCCTGTACCCTTTGGTTTTGCGTTATCTTCTGTTGTTTCATTTTTAGGACGACCACGCTTGCCAGAACTTTTTGGCTTTTCAGTTTCTTCAGCAGAATCAGCTTTTTTAGGTCTACCACGCTTTCCTGTGCTTTTTGGTTTTTCAGTAGCATTTTCACTTGCTTCTTTTTTTGGTCTACCACGCTTACCTTTTGGCTTGTCTTCTACTTGTTCTTCTTTTTCTTCTGTTTTTCTTGGGCGACCACGCTTGCCTTTACTCTTTGGTTGTTCGTCTTCAGTTGTTGTTTCTTTTTTAGGTCTGCCACGTTTTCCCTTTGGCTTATCTTGTGGTTCTTCACTTGTAACTTTTCTTGGACGACCACGCTTGCCTTTTGGTTTTTCTTCTACTTGTTCTTCTGGCTTTTCTGCTTCTGGTTCTTTGTTATCAAGTTGAATTTCTTCTTGACCTTCAAGTGGTTTTTGTTCATCTTGTACAGATGGCTCTTCTTTCTTTTCTTCTTCAACCTTTTCTCCTGGTTGTTCCACTTTTTCAAGGTTTTCAACTTCTGCAAGTTGTTCTTGTTTTGGTTCAACAGGTTTTTCTGCTTCTTGTGGTTGATTTGCTTGTTCTTCGCTTGGTTGTTCTTCACTTGCTACACTTTCGCCAGTAAGTCTTTCATATTCCTCTGGAGAAATATAGTTGCCATCGGCATCATAGATGTCATTATTTTCATCATGATAATAGTTATGATTATCATAATATGTTCCATTTGCAAACCAATAGTAACCATTTTCATCATAGAAACCAGGGTTTGCATCTTCTTGATTTTCTTCTGGTTGCTCTGCTTCTTGTTGTTCTTGAACTTCTTCTTGTTTTGGTTCTTCCACAACTTCTTGTGGTTGTTCTTGATTTTCAACTGGTGTTTTTTCCACAATTTCTTGTGCAGGTTCTTCTTGCTTTTCTTCTTCTACATTTTTAGCGGGTAGTTCTGTTTCTTGTGGTTGTTCAACTTGTTCTTCACTTGGTTGTTCTTCCACAGCTGTTTCATTGGCATTTTCTTCCAATTCATCAGTTTCTTTGTTAGGTTCATTTTCAACTTCAGCTTCGGCACTTTCCTCTGCTTCTTGTGGTTGTTCTTGTGCTTCTTGTTCTGCTTGATTATGTATTAATTCTCTAAGGTCATTAATTACGCTATCTTTAATATTATTAATTTCTTGAGCTTTTTCAAGTTCTTTTTCTGTTTCTTCTTTTTGTTCATTAAGTTCATTAAGTTCTTGTGTGTGTTTTTCTTGAACATCATTTAAGATTGCTTTATAAACTTTTGTTGCAAATGTGTCATATTCAGAAAGCATAACATTTGTTGCATACTCTTTCTTTTCTTCAAGTTCTGCTCTGCATTTTTCAATTTGTTCTTTAAGTTGAGCAGTTTCTTGGTCGTAACGAAGTGTTGCACTGTCTTGGTCTTTTTCAAGTTGTTCTTGCTTTTTGATTTCGTCTTGTTGTTGTTTTCTAATATAGTTTACTTCAATACGGTTTGTTGACTCTTCTTGTTGAGTTCTAAATCTTTCAATATTTTCTTTACTTGCTTGAAGTTTGCGTTGATAATCTTTTGAAGTATTTTCGTAGTTTCTCTTTAATGATTCAATTTCACTATCATATTGTTGAATTTGAGCAAGCAATCTTTGACGAGTGTTAAGATAAATTTCTGACTCTTTCATTGCTCTGTCCAAAATAAGAGAACCATCTATACCTGTTTTTTCAAAATCATAAACTTCGTGTTCAACAGCATTTTGTCTTGCTTTTTCAAGTTCTTCAGCTTCTTGTCTTGCACGCTTTTCAAGATATTCATTAAGAACAGGAATTCCACCTTTGATTTCTTTTCTTGTGAATAAGATTTCAAAGTCAACATATTTTGGAATTGTTGTTGATGCTTTATCAACATATCTATTGAATAAATGGAAATTTTGATACAAACTTGAAAGTGTAAAGTTTTGAGTTGTACGAAGCATCATTACAAACACAACACTAAATATCAAAATGATTGTTGGAGCGATAAGAGATATTGCAATTGCTTCAACTGTTAATGCTGTTGTTCCATAATTAAGCAATGTTAATAAGAATGTGATTAACATTGTTGCACCACAAATACCAATATAATTCTTTATATTTGCTGTGTATGAACTTGTATGTAATGGCTTTTCAATACAGTTATACATACTCATATAGTAACTTGGAGCATGTTCACGATACAACATATATTGTTGCCAGTGATATCTTAATAATTTTGGTGAAGTTTTAATTAATTTGT
>CAMEUD010000076.1 GCA_945937975.1 uncultured Clostridia bacterium | reverse complement strand
CATTCACATTTATTGAAAGCACTTTATCGACTGTTTCTGTTGTTTCCAAATTTATGGAACATTCCAAACTTACTTCACTGTTGTCTAGTTTAGATTTGTTCATTACCATAAATTTTTCGTTTGAATTGTTATTTGTCATAATTCCTCCAATAATCACTGATATACTTTACGAATGAAATTTGACTTTTAGAACAATTTTACAAAAAATTATTTTTACATTTTGAAATTTACATAAATTATGTTATTTTATTTTTAAGGAGAAAAATATGTTGACACACGAAGAAAGATTAAAAATATATGACGAAGCAACAGAACTTTGGGGACTTGTTGCACAGTACGACCAATGCGTTGAAGAAATGGCAGAAATGATTGTTGCAATAAATAAATATAAAAGAAAGGTATTATATAAAGAATATCAAAACGATGATAAAGTTATAAAAAATTTGGTTGAAGAAATTGCTGATGTATCAATTTGTCTTGAACAAATGCAACACTTTTTTAAAGATTATAAAATTGATGAAGTAATTGAACAAAAAATGCAAAAATTCTTAAAAGAAATTGAAGAACAAAAAAAGAAATAAAAAAAAAATATGTAGCGAGTTATTTCTACATATTTTTAATATTAATTTGCTTTCCATTGAGCATATAGTGTTTGTGTACTTGCACTTGATACAACTGTTGAACTTTGTATTCTTGTTCCACCACTTGCTTTTGTATACCACCCCAAGAATGTATAACCTACTCTTGTTGGAGTTGGTAATGTCCCATAAATTGAATCTTTATAAATAGTTTTTTCTCCTGGGTCTTGCTCGCCATTTTCATATAATCTTACATTTGCAAATTTTACTTTTGCACCTGCAAGATTTGAATCTAATCTTAAATAGAATTTTCCGGTATCTTTTGAAGTAAAAGATTTTGACCCACTAACTTGTTTACCATACACTGCTGTTGCAACTGGGTCATAGAACATATAACAAGAATATTGATTATTTAAAAAGAATCCCATACCAATACTTGGACTTACTGAACTGTTTAATGACTCTAATGCGAATTTAAAAGTATAGCTTTTTTGTCCTGTTAAATTCGCATATACTCTTGTATGAGTATAACAGTCATTTGATGTGTTATCAAGAGAATCCACATAAATGTTCCCATTATTTATATAAGATCCTGCCCCACCAGAAGAAGCATATGATGTTGATGAACCCATATCTATAAAATCATTAAGTAAACTTGGTAAAACTCCACCATTTGCATCAAAAGTCAAATTTGCTTTTTGCAAAGTCCCAAATTTTACACTAAGTGTATAATTAAATGCTAAATCTACATTAACCAATGTATTTTTTACAGAATAACCAATTATTATATTTCTGTTATATGTGCCTTTTAAAATATTCTCTTGAGTATACACACAACTTTTATACAAATTACTATCGTTTGTATTTCCATCTTCAAGCACTGCATAAATGTTTGTAAGAGTTGACAAATTTTCAACATTAACAACTATATAATATGTATAGTATATTTTTCCATCAGTACTTTCACCAAAAGAAATATCAATACCTGTTGCCGAAGATGTCCCTTGATTTGTAAACGAATTATACTCACCTTTATCTTGAGAAAGAGTGTATGTTATACTGTCTAATGATGTTTGTGCAAGTGTTGTTACATCATCTTGCAATTCTTGTGCTGACCTTTGGTCTTCACTTTTATATATTTTTGTTTTTATTTTTACATACACATCTTGTATTTCATAATTAATACTGCCACCAATAGAATATGTTACATTAACTGCCGAAAGAACACCAACGCATAATATTGCCATGGCTAAACACATTAATGTTATTGATGATAGTAATTTCAATTTTTTCATAGTTTAGTTATATTATACCTTTTTATTTCATATTTTGTAAAATATTTTTTATAATATTCTTTACAATAAAAACAATAAAATGCAATTAATTCAATTTATTGTGTTCTTTAATAAAAAAAAATGTAGCAAATTAATGCTACATATTTTTTTATTCACTTCGTAATGCTTTTACTGGGTCTTTTTTTGCTGCCATTTGTGAAGGTATAAAACCTGCAAGCACTGTCAACACAACACTAATTGCAACCAATATAATTGCACTGAGTGGAGATAAAACAGCAAGATTTGTTGTTATGCTTCCACCTGACACTGATTTTATTATTGCACTTATTGGGAATGTTAATATGAAACTTACAACAACGCCCAAAAATCCAGAACAAAAACCAATGATTAGTGTTTCTGCATTGAACACACGAGAAATATCTTTTTTCCTTGCACCGATTGAACGAAGAACACCAATTTCTTTTGTTCTCTCTATTACTGAAACATAAGTAATTATTGAAATCATTATTGAAGAAACAATAAGTGATATTCCTGCAAATGCAATAAGAACATAGGAAATAATTTTAATAAGTTCGCCAAGAGTTGATGTAAGCAATGAAGATGTATCTGTGCAAACAATTTTTTTATTGTTATCTGTTTGTTTGTCGTTAAATTCATTTATCATTTTTATAACACTATCTTTTGCATCAAAATCTTTTGGGAAAAATCTTATTGATGTTGGTATCTTGCTTGTGCCTATACTTTGCATTGCAATTTCAAAAACTTCATCTTTTGGTAATGTGTATTTGTATTGACTATTTAGGAAATAGTTTATAATATCGACACTTGCAAATGATGATGGAATAATTCCCTGCATTTCAGAAACCGATATTTGATATGCTTGGAATAATGTGTAATCACCATTTTGTCTATTTGCTTGAGATTTTCTGTTTATAAGAGAATTTTCACAATTTGCTTTATAGTATTGTTCCAAATCTTGCATATACACAAGTCCTGTTGGCAAAATTTCGCTTGTTGCATCTTCTTTTAGTCTTAAAACACCTGTAATCTTTATAGTTGTTTCAAGTGAATTATACATATTTTCAAGTTCAGTTTGTGAAGTTGTATCCAATTGTGAAAATGAAGTTATATCATCAAAATTTTCATTATCTGCTGTGTAATAATCATCATTAAATAAAAGTTTGTATTCTTGATTTATAATATCCGAAAAGTTTATCTTTTTGTAATTTGTTCCGTCTTCTTCAGTTGGCGTTGCAATTCCCAATCTATTCAATGTTTTAAAGTTAATTTTATTACCTTTACCAACAACTAATAACATTCCTTTTGTAAAATCATCACTTTCATCTTTTGTTGGTAAATTATTGTAAATTAGTTCATATTGACTTAAAACATAATCAGTGTTCTCTAACATTGGATATAAAAGCGAGCTTGTGCTTCCGTCCATAATGCTGATTGTGTTTTGTCTTTGAACAAACTTATACTCACCCAAACTATTTTTTGTTATCATTTTTACTGGAACATAATAATTAAAGTCTATTGCATTAAATTTTGGGTTTGATTTTTGTTTGTCTTTTTGCTCAAAATCTTTCACTTCATTTATAAAGTCTTGGGTTAGTTGATTATAATGCCCATATTGTGTGTATCTTTCTGTTGGATTGTAAGGTACAACAACATCTTCATTTGAACCTTGTTCGCTATCTTCTGCTGGTTGCATTGAAGTAAATTTGCTTGTGTCCATTGTTATTGCAGAAACAGACAAAGGGTAATTCCCTAACGCATTTGACTGCATATTATTAACATAGCCAGTAAAACCATTTGAAACAGCCAAAACAAGTGCAATACCGATAATTCCAATGCTACCTGCAAAACTTGTCATAAATGTTCTGCCTTTTTTGGTGAGCAAGTTTTTTAATGAAAGCATTATCGCTGTAAAAAATCCCATTGCAGATTTTATCTTTTTTGTTTTTTGTTTTTTTGTTGGTTCTATTTGTTGTTGTTCATTTTTTTCAACTTTTTTTGTTCCTTTTTCATCTGCGTTATATGGCATTGTATCTCCAACAACTTTTCCATCAAGCAAACTGATTATTCTTGTTGAATACTCTTTTGCAAGTTCTTGATTGTGAGTTACCATAATAATAAGATGGTCGCCTGCAATTTCTTTTAGTAAATCCATAATTTGAACACTTGTTGCACTATCTAATGCACCTGTTGGTTCATCTGCTAAAATAATTTTTGGATTATTTACTATTGCTCTTGCAATGGCAACTCTTTGCATTTGTCCACCAGAAAGTTGATTTGGGTGTTTTTTCAACTGTTTTCCTAACCCAACTCTTTCAAGTGCTTTTGTTGCTTTTTCTCTTTTTTCTTTTGAACTCATTCCTGCAATAGATAAAGCAATCTCCACATTTTCTAAAACTGTTAAATGCGGAATAAGGTTATATGATTGAAATATAAAACCTATGTAATGATTTCTATATGCGTCCCAATCTTTATCCTTAAATTCTTTTGTAGATTTACCATTTATGATAATATCACCACTTGTGTATCTATCAAGTCCACCCAAAACATTAAGGAGCGTTGTTTTACCACAACCACTTTGTCCCAAAATTGAAACAAATTCATTTTCTCTAAAACTTATTGAAACATCATCAAGTGCAGTAACTTTACTATCGCCAGAAACATAGTCTTTTGTTATATTTTTAATTTGTATCATCTGTATCTCCTTTTATGTTTTTTACTATGTAAGTATATTCAGAAAACTATTTTTTGTCAAACCAAAAAAATTTTGTGTATAAACAAAATGTAAGTACATATCATATACAAAATCAAGATAAAAAAATAAAATAAATTTTTAAAAAATACTAGACAAGATTAAAGTTACACTCTATAATGTCAGTGATTTTATTTGTAAAGGGGAATTTATGGCAAAACAAAAATATATAAGATGTCCTAGATGTGAATTAAATTATATTTTGGAAGATGAAGGCATTTGCAGTGTTTGCAAGGCAGAAATGCAAATCGGTGGAGATAAAGAAGACATGGAACTTTGCCCTGTTTGCAAAACAAACTATATCTCTAGTGATGAAATAATGTGTTCTCAATGTATGGAAGAAAGAAATATTAATCCAGAAACAATAGCCGACCAAGACCCAGACGATTGGTCAAAATATGTTAATCAAGATGAAAATGAAAACTATAATGAAGATGAAGACAGTGATGCAACATCAAAAGATAGCGACCTTGATGAAGATGATGACATTCTTGATGATGACATTCTTGATGATGACCTTGACGATGATGATATTATCTTTGATGATGATGAAGATGAAAAAAATGATGACTCTGATTCAAGAGAAAAAGATGAATTAGACAAGGAACTTGATGAATTAGATGACCTTGACGATGACGACCTTGATGATGATGAAGACGAAGATGAAGATGATGATGACTACGACGATGATGATGATGAAGATGAAGACATCGCTCCAACAAAAACAAGAAAAAGTAAAAAATAGACAAAAATTTGTCTATTTTTTCTTTTTTGGGCAATAAATTATCATAGGAGCGATTATATGATAAAAATAAATACGCAAGCCCTTGGTAATATAAAAACACAAATTATGGAATTAAAAGGAAAAGATGTTGAACTTTGCGTTAATCGTGGAAGAAAAAAATTTG
>CAMEUD010000075.1 GCA_945937975.1 uncultured Clostridia bacterium | reverse complement strand
AGTGCTTAATTTTGCCACATATATTTTACAAAATAATGCAACAATAAGGCAGACTGCAAAGGTATTTAATTATTCAAAAAGTACAGTGCATAATGACATACATAAAAAATTAAAAAAAATAAATTATCCATTATTTGAAAAAATACAAAAAATACTAGATAAAAACTTTTTAGAAAAACATATAAGGGGTGGTCAATCTACAAAACAAAAATATTTAAAATTAAAAAATAATTAAAAATAATTTTTTGTAAATATTCATATTTTAACAAAGTTAAAATATGTTTATTTTTTATATTATTTTTTAATTTTATTTTTTCTATAAAATATTAATTATTTTTAATTTAAAAAAATATTTAAAATTTATTAATTTTGTTTAAATTTCGACATAAATTAGTTGACTTGCTATTAATTAAAATATATACTTGGTGTAGATATTATAATATTATTATAATATTTTTTGTTAGTTTGATAACAATACTATGGAGGAAACGGACTATGCAAAAATTAAGAAAATGGGTTTTATTATTAAGTCTAGCTTTACTTGTGTTTGGTGGCACAATTCTTTCAGGCTGTGATAATGACAATAATATGAAACTTGAATTAAGCAAAACAAATGTCGAAATTACTCTTGGAGAAAATGACAACACTGATGTTGTACAAGCTGTCGTAACAGATGCCAAAACAATGGAAGTTGTTGTTGACTGTGATAGCCAAGATATTGTTGTTACATCAAAGTACAAAGGTGAAGGGGTAACAGACATAACTGTTAAAGCTCTTCGTCAATGTTCAAATGTTGATGTAATGGTTAAAGGTGCAAAAGTTACTAAGACTTTTAGAGTTTCTGTTTTTGCCCCAATTTCATCCATAGTTCCAAAACAAGATACATACTACATTGAATATAATCAAGCAAATGGTGGCAGATACCAATTATCTAATAACCTTGTTGAATTATTCCCAGAAGGGACAAGTCAAACTGGTATCAAGTACGCTTTGGCTTCAGAAATCAATGGTGTAAGTATTGTTAATAATTATTTGGTGATTGAACCAAACCTTGATGTTGTTCCAACTGGAATTGATGTCGAGGTTATTTCCGTTTATAATGAAAGTGTAAAAACAACATTACATTTTGAAATTATAAAATCAATAGATGTTTCTTTGGTTGAAATAAAAGAAGATAATAATGTTGATGCAAAACTTGAATACAATATCCCAAGAAACAATTCAAACAAAAATCAATTACTTTTAAAAGTTGTTGTTCCATATAGTGTTTCAAACAAACTCTTAAATGTTAAGCCAGTTTATTTGTACGGGGATATGGGTTTAAATGTTGATGAACAAATTGTACTCAATGATGTTCAAAATCAAGTTTATGAATATTCTTTCAAATTCGGTTTTTTACAAACTCAAAACACTGGAACAATCACAGACAAAGTTTGGTTTGAACTTTCATATGTAGATTTCCCAGAAATGAAATCAAGCACAGCAAATAAAGTTGATGAAGATGGAAATCACACAGGAATAATTACACTTACTGCTTATGATGAAATTACTGGCATTTCTGTAAGTGTTAATGATGTGAATGTAACAAATGACCAATTTAATTTGTATACAAGTTATTCAAATTCAAAAGGTCTTAAAATAAAATTTGAAGCAATTCCTTTCACTGCAATAAATGCAAATTTCACACTTTCAGTTGATTCAAGAGATTTGACTTATATTTCAATTAAAGATGAAAATGGAAATGAATTGAACGGTCAATTTGTTAATGGTAAATATGAGTTTGCAAGTGGAAAAGTATTCTATTTGATTGCAAAACAAAGTGAAGCAAACAAGGTTATTCCTTTAACTGTAACAAGTAGTAGTGAAGATAAAGCAAACACCGTTACAAAAATTATCAGTTTAAGTCTAAAAGAAGGTGTAAGAACTTTTGGATTTGGGACTGGTGCTGATATAGAAAGTGAAAAAACATATTATTTTGAGAATAAATCTTCATTAGACGATAATCAAGAAGAACAATACTTAAATGAAAGAGATATTTTATTCACCGTTGCTCCTGCAAGCATTGAAATAGATAATTTATCTGTTATCATTGATGGAGATAATGTGTTTACAGTTGGTCGAGTTCAACTTGTATCAAATGAAGGAAATGAAGCTGTTTACAAAATTCATGTTGTTGCAGTAAATGGAGCTGTTGGCGAAGGTACACTTGTTTTAAGATTTGAATCTGGTCAACAAATAAAAGCAAACATTAAAGTTATTGAAAGATTAACAGAAGCAAACATTGATGTTGATTTGGTAAACTTTGTTTCTTCAGCAGTTGGCAAGATATCATATGATAACAGTGGCGTTTTAAACTATATTGCAATAAAAAATGGTCGTATGGTTCCATTGAAATTTACATCAAATATGTCTTCAGATGTTTCTTTTGAATTTTTTGATAGAGAATTATTAAGAAATGATGATGTTTATGATGAAGATTCCACATATGTAAAATTTAATACCATGGACTATACAGAACTAAATATGTCGCAAACTTCAACTATTATAAACACAGAAACATTAAGAGCAAATGATTATCTTACAACAATAAAGTTAGGTAAGGTTTGGGTAAAAGCAACATTTATTGGTTCTATGCTTAATGAGAACTATGAGTTAATATCTTGCGAAATTGATAGATATTTCCTTGTTGAAGTTTATAATCCAGTTCAAGCATTAACATTAAGTGATAAAGTTATTGAACTTTATGCGTACAATGAAGTTGGTGAAAAAAATAAATCACTTTCAAGATATACTTTTACAATAAAGCTAAATGATTCAAATTCACTTGCTACATATGATAGAGTTTATTTTGCAGAGTCTCCTGATTATGAAAGTGGCAGAATTATCGATGCAGAAAATCCTTATGAATTTTTCCCACCACTATATGATGATGCTCAACTCGTTATAGAAAAATTAGATAACAGTTATTTGGTAACGGCAAATTACAGAATTCAAGATGCAAATAATACAATTACAATGTATGTTTTTGCAAATGATATTGGTGGAACATTAACACATTATGTTAAGGCAATAAGTTTTGTAATCAAACAAGCTCAAAGAGTAGAAAATATTGTTCCAACAAATGTTGATATTGTTAATGATGAATATAACTTATATTTATCAGCAAAATCAATATCAAAAGAATACAATGACAATAATTTTAAAATTATAAACAATGTACTCCCAGAAAACGCATTAGTAAAAGATGTTTCATATATTTTCTATCCAGATAATGGAACAAGAAATGATATAATAACAATTTCAGCTGATGGTCTTGTTAGTGTAACAGGCGAAGATGGTGGAAAAGGTACAATCGTTATTGTTCCTACTGATGCAATTTTATTAGATGAAAATGGAAATACATATTACAGAGAAAATACACCTTTTGCAAGAATAAAATTGACAGTTGCAGATGGTAAATCAAGAGAAACATCAATAAGAGTTACAGAAATAGGTCAAATTAAAAATCAAAATTTACATTATACAATCATTGCAAATCTTACAATTAATACAAAATTATTTGAAAAATTTAATGGTGGATTGTATGGAAAACAATTAAATTCAAATTACACAGTAACATTAACTCTTAATTCTGGGTTATTTGATGAAATTGGCGAAGATGGCATAATTGAAGATTTTGATATTGTATGTAATGTATCAAATACTTCTGGTGCTATTGCAGATATAAACAAGGGTAAAATTAACAATATTAGCATTGATTCATATTCACAAGAAAAATATTCATTAGTTCAAAATGATAGTGAATATGTTGGTGGTTTTGTTGGACAAAATAACGGCACAATCTCAAATGTAACATTCCAAGGTTCAATTTCAGGTGATAATAATTTGTCAACTGTTGGTGGAATTGCTGGAAGAAACACTGGTTTAATTGAAAATAGTAAAGTTATTTTCTATGATTTAAAGAGTGATAGCAATCAAATGTTTATGCAAGGAAACTTGTGTGCAGGATTAGTTGGTGAACTAGATGGACAAGGAATAATCACAAAATCATATGCTTTTAACTTTGGTAAAAATAATTCAATTATTAACGATGCAAATATAGTTGGTATTGTTGGCAAAATTAATAGTTCAAATGCAAAAGTTGCAGAATGTTTTGCAAATTTGGGTGTTTCACAGTCAATTTTTGGTGAACTTTCACAAAATATTGATGATAAAAAAGTAATCAAAGATAGTTATGTAATTTACAAAAATAATGATGCTTATGAATTTAACTACTATATGACAAGACAAAATGGACAAATATTAAGTGGCATTGCAACTGATACAAATCAAATATATAGTGGTGTAAGATTTGGAAGTTCTGAAATTTGGTTAAATGACAACAATACAGAACAAAATTATGGCTATCCATATTTAAGAAATGTAAAAAGAGTTGTTCCTGTAACAGCTGATGAACTTGCAACATTAAAAATCCAAAGAACAAATCTTTCATTCAAACAAGATGAAGATAATGCGATATTGTTTGTAAATAAAACAATTCAATCATTAACAGAAAGAGATAACTATGCTTTATCACTTAAAAATACTATTAGTTTGTTAGACTTGTTTGGGATTTCAAGTGTTTATGGACTTAATATTGAAACAAATTCAAATATTTTGACTTTAACAAACGGCACATTGCAAATAAACAATATTGGTGATGCAACATTAACAATATACTCAAAGTATGATAGAAGCATTGACCCAATAACAATTAATATAAAAGTTATTTATAATACTAATAACTTTGCAATTTCTTATAATGACTATGTATTGCCAAGTGGTTATACAATTGGACTAAAAAAAGGAACAACACAAAAATTTATTTCATCTCTTGATGAATATGTTGTTCTAAATCAAACTATTTTCACATTACAAAACAATGATTTTGATGTTGTTTTTGAAAACAAAGATGATGAAAGCAAACTTAATAATGTTGTTGGTAGCAAAATTGGAACACATTTAATTTCTATTAATAGTGATGATGCTATTAATATGTCAGTTTATTTAACTCTTAATGGACTTGAAGATAAATTTGCAAAGATTCTTAAAAATGAAACATTAAAGAATTTGACATTACAACCTTTACAAGGACCAAATAGCATTGCAATTTCAGTAAAAGAAGTTAATATGTCAGCCAGTGATTCATTAGAATTCCAAATTAACATTAATTCTGATGTTGCTGATGAAAATCTTGCTTGTGAAATTTTTGATGAAAATGGAGTAAAAATATTCAGTCAAGATAGTTCAAACTTAATTTTAAATCAATCAAATGATTTAGGTTTGTTTAATTCTTATGTATATTCTCGTTATACAAATAATGGAGTGACATACTATGATTTATCAATAGAACTTAATAAAAATAAGTTAAGTAATATTAATTCTTCTTACTATATTGTAAGATTTTACGCAAATAATATTTATTCTTCAGTATATGTTGATTTAAAAATTACTGTTATAGACCAAGAAATTATAAGAATAGATGTTAATAATTACGCATTTAGAGAAGTTTCTGGAAATAATGGTGAAAGATATAATTATTACCCAACAAACACAAT
>CAMEUD010000074.1 GCA_945937975.1 uncultured Clostridia bacterium | reverse complement strand
TGATGTTGTTTTGGAGAATTTTCAAAAGGTTGAGCATAAAGTAAGATTATATAGTCTTGACAAATGTCAATCTTTGCAAGAATTAAATTCTTGGGTAAGTTCAATGCAACAAAAATCAAACAAACAAAAGTTGACATTGGAATATAAATTTGATGGATTAACTATTGTTTGCACTTACAAAAATGGACTTTTTGTGTCTGCTGCCACTCGTGGTAATGGACAAGTTGGTGAAGATGTTACAGCACAAGTAAAAACTATAAAAAGTGTTCCACTTAAAATTGAATACAAAGGCGAATTGATTGTTCAAGGTGAAGGTATTATAACAATATCTAACCTTAAAAAGTTCAATGAAAAATATCCAAAAGAAGCATTAAAAAATGCTAGAAATGCAGTTAGTGGTGCAATAAGAAATCTTGATTCAAAACAGACTGCAAAAAGAAATCTTGACTGGATTTGTTATAATGTGTGTTTTGCACAAGATAAAACATTTAAAAGTCAAGAAGATATGTTTGAATTTTTAAAACAAAACCATTTTAAAGTTTCGCCATATAAGGTTGTTACGACTTTTGATGAAATAGAAAAAGAAATTAATAAGGTTGACAAAGAAAAATCTTCGCTTGATATACTTATTGATGGAATGGTGTTAAAACTTGATGATGTTCCATCTCGTGATGATTTTGGCTACACAGCAAAGTTTCCAAAGTGGGCAATGGCATATAAATTTGCACCACAAGAACTTTCAACAATACTAAAAAATGTTGTTTGGCAAGTTGGCAGAACTGGGAAAATTACCCCAATCGCTGAAATTGAACCTGTTGTTTTGGCAGGGGCACAAGTAATGCGTGCAACACTTAATAATTATGGTGATATTGAAAGAAAAAATGTTGAAATTGGTTCAAGGGTTTTTGTTAGAAGAAGTAATGAAGTTATACCAGAAATTATGGGACTTGCAGAACTTTTGCCAAATTCAAGAAAAATAGAAAAACCTATTTTTTGCCCTTGTTGTCATACTGAACTTGTTGAAATTGGTGCATTATTGTTTTGTCCAAACACCTATGGGTGCAAAGAGCAAGTTGTTGACAGAATGGCACACTTTTCAAGCAGAGATGCAATGAATATTGAAGGGTTTAGTGAGCAGACTGCAGACCTAATATATGACAAACTTAATGTTAGAACATTTTCCGATTTATATAGACTAAAATATGAAAATTTGGTAAATTTGCCTAGTTTTAAGGATAAAAAGGCAATAAATTTGATAAATTCTATAAATAAAAGCAAAAATGTTAATTTTGAAAACTTTATTTTTGCCCTTGGAATATCTAATATTGGTAAAAAAACTGCAAAAGATTTAACAAAATATTATCAAACTCTTGATGATTTAAAATATGCAAAAGTTGAAGATTTATCTAGTATTCGTGATATTGGAGATATTGTTGCAAACAGTGTTGTTCAATACTTTAAAGATGACAAAAATTTACAAATTATAGATGAACTCATTAATCTTGGCGTAAATATTATCTACAAATCAACAAAAACTGGAGATTTGTTAAAAGGTAAAACTTTTGTTCTTACAGGCACATTGGAAAAATATTCAAGAAGCGATGCAACCAAAATTATTGAAGACTTGGGTGGACAAACTTCAACATCTGTATCAAAAAATACAAGTTATGTGTTGGCAGGAAGTGAACCAGGAAGCAAACTAACAAAAGCACAAATGCTAGGAGTAACTATTTTAACAGAACAAGAATTTGATGAACTAATAAAAAAATAACATAAAAAATTATTCACAAAATAAAAATAATATGTTATACTATAACGAAATTATTAAAAGAGGTAAACTATTATGATGATTGAACCACCAATCGATGAATTGGCAGCCAAAATGGGCGGAAATAAATATAAACTTTGTTGCGTAATGGAAAAGCGTGCAAAAGAACTTGAAAAAACTATTCCTGCTGAAATTGAAGCAAGCGACAAGAAAGCAATCAGTATGGCAGCTGATGAAATATATGAAGGGAAAGTTATTTCTTCTGACCAAGTAAATAAATAAAAAAAGAACTCCGAACTTCTTTGTTTCTGCTCGGCAATTTGCACACAGTTACTTACGCAGGTAAGCTCCTGCGTGCAAATACAGAGCGAGCCTCGAATTTCGGGTTCTTTTTTTTATTTATTGCATAGTTAGTATATATACCTTCGTTTACTGTCAAATTTTCAACACAGTCATTTGGGTAACCAAACTCCTGCGTTGAAGAATTTGCCGAGCCTTGCTCTCATGGCTATTTTTTTATTTATTAAAACTACAATAAAAAACTTCTTTGTTTCTGCTCGGCAATTTGCACACAGTTACTTACGCAGGTAAGCTCCTGCGTGGTTGGGATACCACAAAAACAGATAATGTTTTTGGGGAAAGGAAAAACCGAGTGTGCGAACCGAAATTTTGTAGGACATTAGTCCACAAAATGAGTAAAAGCGAGAGTTTTGATGCACTAGCGCGCCTCGAATTTCGGGTTCTTTTTTTTATTTATTGCATAGTTTGTGTAGATAGCTTCGCTTACTGGCGAGCATACCACACAAAGTCATTTAGGAAACTAAACTCGTTCGTGTGGTAACTCGCCGAGCCTTGCTCTCATGGCTATTTTTTTATTTATTGTCAAGTGCAAAAAATTATGTGTGATCTCTAAAGTTGGTGAGGGTTGGAGAACTCTATTAATATCCCTTTGGGTTGAGATTTTTATATATTGTGAAAATATATTCGAGGTCTTTGTCAAAATATTTTTCAGAGATTTTAATTTGTTTCCAATTTTGATTTTTGTCTAGGTTTGGAGCAAATTTATTGGCATTTGTAATTCTATTAACTTTTGTTATGTATGCGAGTTCGCAAAAGTCTGTCAGTTCTTTATATACTTGTTCACCACCGATAACAAATATATCTTGTGTTTTATAATTTTTGAGTTCGTTAAAAAGTTTTGAAATTGAATTGACTACAATGGCATTATCAATTACTAAATTTTTTTTTGTTAGTATAATGTTTGTTCTATTTTTTAGTGGTTTACAATTTGGTAGTGATATAAAAGTATTGTATCCCATGACAACAACTTTGTTTGTTGTCATTTTTTTAAAAAAATTTAAATCATCTGAAATCTTGAACAAAAGTTTATCATCGCGACCTATGCCATAATTTTTGTCAACGCATACTATAAGATTCATTTTTTATCCCTTATTAAATTTTATCATAGTTGGTAAATTTCTACAAAAGAAACATACTAAAATTACAGTTGAATATTTATTCAATTATTAAAATACATTTTGTAAACTTAAACCCATAATAAAATGGTAGTCTTGTGATAGGTGATATATGACTTGCAAACTTGCAGTAAAATCTTCATATTGATTTACCATAATATTCCCACGAAGTTTTTGAATTTCTATGCACAAATCTCGCATATCTTTATGATTGGCAAAAAAGCACAACACTTCTTCGTGTTGCTCCCAAGTTGATTTAAGTTTATCAACTCTATTAGATATTTCTTCTGTTTGAATATTCTCAACACCTTTTGTTATTTCAATTAGTTCTTTTGACTGATTTTGTATATCACCTAAATAATCATTAATTGTAATTTGTTCCCAAATACAAAGCCCAACCAATATTAATACAACACAAATTATAGTGATAAATTTTTTCATAGATTTAACCTTTTAAATTTGAATTTAATGTTTTACCTTTTTTATATTTTTCTTGAAAATATATTAAGCCATTGTTATCTAATGTAAAAATTAATATTTTTTTTATTGAAATCCCTAAATTTTTTACATATTTCATTATTTTTTCTTCTGGGACTTTAACTTGTTCAAAATTTTCTTTAATTACTTTTCCTTCAGAGATTATTGTAACAGGTAAACTATTTTCTTCACTTTTGATTTTCATATCTTCTTTAACAAGTGGAGAATTTTGTGCTTTTGGTAAAACACTCATTTTGCCATTTGTTTCCATTATTGCAAACAAAACTTCATCAAAAGAGAAATAACCTGCACCACGCAGGCTTTCGGTTATGTCATCAATAGTTAAATTTAATTTTTTTACTGCTTTATAGTCGACACCATCTTGATTTATTACAATAACAGGTTTTCCACTTATCATATCACTAAACTTTGTTGAAAATCTTGAAAGAAGAGTTATTGTATAATGAACAACAAGCAAAGTTAAAAGTGGTACAACTCCATGCAAAATAGGGGTACTTATTTCTGTCATTGGAATTGTTGCAATGTCTGCCAAAATAAGAGTCAAGACTAATTCAAATGGTTGCATTTGCCCCAACTGTCTTTTTCCCATTAAACGGAAAACAACTAGGACTAAAAAATAAATAATAATTGAACGAATAATTAATGTAGACATACAAAAATTATTGCAAAATTGAATTTTTTTATACTTTTTTGTTATTTTGTATTTATTTCTTTAGTTTTTTTAATTTTTACATTTGTTTTTACCCAAACAATAACGCTACTTAAATTTATTAAATTAAATATCATACATAATACAATAAAGAAAATTCCACCAATAGAACAAGAAATTGCAAGAGTAAAGAATAAATTAAAAAAGTTAGATAAAATACTACTAATAAATGAAGTTATGGCAAGGGTTGGTATCATAAAAATTGAAAAATAAATAAATTGTTTCTTTAATTTTAGATTTGGACACACTTTCTTTTTTATCATTCTTATGTTTAAAATGCTCGAAATAGTAAAACATATTCCCATTGAATAGGTTAGTGCATCAATACCAACATATGTAGGTAAAACCCAAATACCTATAAGCATTAAAATTCCACCAACTATATAATTTTTGAAAGATTTTATTTCAAGACCAACGGCATTTAAAATTGAAGATGAAATATTTGTTAAACAAATTGGAATGATTACCCATGCTGATTTTTCAAGTAATATTCCACATTGTGCATTATCAAAAAAGAATAATCCAATTTTTTGCCCTGCTCCCATAAATAATGGAACAATAAAAAATGCTGTAAACATACTAAAAATTATTGATGTTGTAACTCTTTCTGTTATGTATTTGTCATCACCTTTGGCATTTGCACTGCTTAAATCAGGTATTAATGCATAGGAAAGAGAACCAATAACTGTCATTGGAATAAACAATAAAGGCATAGTCATACCACTTGCAATTCCAAATAAACTTACTGCTTGGCTTTGAGTGTATCCTGCAGAAATTAGTCTTAAAGGAATAACAAGAGAAATAACTGGCTGTATTAAACTTGATGCAATTCTAATACCAGTAATTGGTGTGCTTGTTTTTAAAATTTCTTTGTACATTTTTGATTTTTTGAATCTTCCACCACTTTTTAGGTACAAAATTAATACAAAAACACATGAAAACACGCAGGCGATAGACAAACTTAATGCTGCACCAATTTCACCAGTAATGTTAGGGAATATCCCAGAAAGTAAAATTACGCATATGATGATTCTAATTAATTGTTCAAAAAGTTCGGCACTGCAAGTTGCAACATATTTATTTTTACCCCATAAGTTTCCACGGATTGTGGAATATGCACTTGAAAAAATTAAAGCAGGTAATAGTGCAATTAATATATAAATACATCTTTTATCTGCAAAAATATGAGATAATG
>CAMEUD010000073.1 GCA_945937975.1 uncultured Clostridia bacterium | reverse complement strand
TAAAATAAATCAAACTTAACTTGTCATTAATATTTATATATGCATGAACTGATTTTGGACTTAATCTTGAAATTCTTACTTTATTGGTTTTTATCAAAAATTTTGGCTTTGCATTTTCGCAACCACATGGTTCAAGAAGCTTTAAGTCATTAAACAAACTATCGTTTAAATCATTTAAAGATAGTTCAACATCATAGTAATCAATAGGAATAAATGCTTGTGAGTTTACATTCTCAAATATAAATGAATTAACTTTATTTTTAAACTCTTCAAAATTTTCAACTTTTAATGTAAGTCCAGCAGCAACTTTATGTCCACCAAAAACAACTAACAAATCGTTAACTGAACTTAAAACTTGATGAATATTTACATCTTCTATACTTCTTGCAGAACCTTTTAATTCATGTCCATTTTGAGCAAGTAAAATTACAGGCCTGTTATATATATCAAGAAGTCGTGAGCAAACAATTCCAAGTATACCACTATCCCATTTGTCAGATTTTAAAATTATTGCAGGCAATTTTGACATATCTTCATTTTTTAACATTGCCATACAATCATCAAAAACTTTTGTACAAATAGTTTGTCTTTTTGTGTTATGGTCATTAACCTTTTGCAACAGTTCTTTTACTCTAACAGGGTCAGTTTCAAGCATTAATTCAAGTGAATCTTCTGCAGACCCCATTCTTCCAGATGCGTTTAATTTTGGAGCAATTTTAAAAGCAATATCATTTGCATCTAAATTAGACAAATTGATTTTGTTTTGTTTAAAAATTGCCTTTAACCCATATGGCAAATACTTGTCCATAACTTTAAGACCTTTTGCCACAATAATTCTATTTTCAGATGTTAGTGGAACAATATCTGCGATAGTTGCAATAGTTGCAATAGGTAAAAATTCTTCACTTTCAGTTTCCCCTAAAATTGCTTGAGAAATTTTGAATGCAACTCCCGTTCCACAAAGTCCATTAAAATTATAATTTTGATTTGGTATTTTTGGATTGATAACAATAGTATTAGGAGTTATTTCAGGCAATTCATGGTGGTCTGTTATTATAATATCAATACCAAGTTCTTTGCAGTATTCAACTTCTTTATAACAAGTAATACCACAGTCTACTGTAATTATTAAATCTGGCTTTTTGTCCTTGCAAATTTTATCAATAACATCACAAGTCAAACCATATCCATCAATAAATCTGTTTGGTAAATAATATCTTGCATTAACTCCAAGTTTTTTTAACATTTTTATCATTATTGCTGTCGCACTCATTCCGTCAACATCATAATCTCCAAATATTAAAATATCTTTATTATTTTTTGCATACCAACTTATTTTTTCAGTTGCTTCTTTCATTCCTGACAATAAGAATGGATTATAATAACTTTGATTTGCTGGATTAAAAAATACTTGCAAATCACTTTCAGTTTTGTAACCTCTTGAATATGCAATTTCTATTACTTTTTTATTAACACCAAATTTTTGTGCTAAACTCGAAATGATGGTACTATCCGCACCATCGTTATAAAATTTTATTAGTTTCATATATATCTACCCTGTCTAAATATGTTAGACACCACTTTATGGATATAGTATACAAATTTTTTTAATCTTTTACAAATTAATTTGCAAAAAAAATATGTCCCACAGGACATATTTTAATTTTTACTCTTTTGCTTCAGTTTCAACAATAACTTCTGGAGCATTATTAATATCATCTTCAGTCAATTTTTCTTCAACAATAACATTGTTGTTATTATTAACTGCTTTTTGTTTTTTCTTTCTTGGAATAAATAGAATTGCCCAAAGACCAGGTAATATCATAATATCTGTATATACACAAGATACTAAACCAATGAACATTGCGATACCTATATTTTGAACTGCATATAAAGGCATAACTACCATAAATAATGCAAACATAAGAACAATTATTGAAATAATGGCAATAAGTTTAAAGTTGTCTTTTATCGTAATATTTGCTAAATCCATTTTTGTTGTTTTTGCATGGATTTCTCTGCCAAAGTTTTCGTTTGCTTTTGTTATGAACAACATTGATAACAATTCAGATAATAATGTTACAAATGCGAATGCTCCAACAACATTTATATCAATAACTGTTCTTGTTATTAATAACAAACCTGCGAATGTGAAATTTGAAATCACACTGGCAAATAATGCTATAAAACCTGCGCAAATACCTTTTCTTGATGCGATATATACGAATAAAGCAACAAAAGTTACAAGTATTGCTAATATTAATGACATTGTTACTTCAGTTGACACATTTCTATCAAAATTATCAACCTTAACAAAAATATCTTTTTCAAACTCATCAGTTATGTCTGGATGAAATTTTTCCAATAAATCTTGTTTAAGTTGTTCCCTAACTTCATCACTTACTCTATCAAATTTTATACTGATTGCATCGCCATAGTTATTTACATCTGCTTTTTGATAAACAATAACTTCTATTTTTTTATCTTTGCAAACAGCATCAATATCTTTTTTAACTAAATCATAATTTTCTTTATTATTTAAGTCAGCTTCAACAACCACAGTTGCAACTGTGCCACCTTTAAAATCATAAGAAACATTAAAGTTTACACACAATAATAATATAAGACCAACAAGTATTATAAGACAAGGAGCTATAATGTGAAATAATAAATTTTTAGAAAAGTTATACTTTGTGTCGTTTAGTCCATTTTTAAGTTTATTATAAAAACTATTCTTCATCACTCTTTGCCTCCTTCTTAAGTGCCAAATGTTTTGCGTTTGTGTTGTTTAAAGGTAAATACCAAATTGTAAATAGTCTTGTTATGAGTAATGAAGATACAATTGAAAGTACACTACCGATAAGCAAAGTTACAGCAAATGATTTTAGTCCAGTTGTTCCAATCAAATATAATACAACTGAAGCGATTGCACCCATTGAAGAAATATCAACTATGTTAAACAATGAATCTTTAAATCCAAGTTTAAATGAAAGTGGTATTTTTCTTCCTAATGAATATTCTTTTCTTATTTTTTCAAAAATTACTACATGACAAAGAACTGTCATCATATAACCTATAACTATTCCAAAAACACCAGATAATGTTAAAACAAAGAATGAATTTGGAAGTGCTTGCATAAAGAACAAATAAAGGACTGCATTGATTATACTTGTAAGCATTGAAATCAAACCTAAATCTCTGTATCTTATGCACATAAATAAGTTTACAAGAATAAATGCAATAAACATACCAAGTGCGAGTGCAAATCCTATATTTTTCCCAAGATAAGGTGTATTTACACTACTTTCTTTTAATGTTAATTTAACATCTAAACTGCCCATATAAACATTGAGTGCATAAGCATTCAAAGCACTTTCTGTTGTTGCAGAACTATTTGCCAAGAATGTTGCACCAGATGTTATTTCTTTTTTAACTGATTCAAGAGTTCCAACTTTTTCATTTGTTTCTGCATTATAGAAATATACTTTGTTTCCGTTATCTTTAACATATTTTGTAAGTTCTCTATATTGCTTTGTTCCCAAACTATCAAATTCTATCAATACACCATATTCATATTTTGTAGAATCACTTGATGATTGTTGATAAGACAAACTACATTTTCTTATTCTTTGTGAAGAAATATCATATTCTGTTTTATTTGCTGTATCTTCCCCACGAATAATAAGTTCCAATCTTTCATCAATAGCTGAAAGTATTGTTGCACTTGTACTGTCATTTACAACTTCAACTCTAATCATATTGCCATTTTCTTTGCCAATTTGAGTGTTTGAGTATCCAAACATTTTTAGAGCATTGTTTACAAATTTTACAGTTTCTGACATTTTTTCATCAGTTAAAGTTTCAATTTCTTCATTTGTTGGGGTACACTCATAAACTGCAGTTCTGCCTTCCCCCAAGTCGTATCCTAGTGGTATTGCATTCAAAAAACCAGCATAGTTATCAGTTGAACCAAAAGGCATTCTAAATGAGCAAACAGATAGAAAAACACCAATGGCAACTAAAATGGATACAATTATAAAATTTATTCTTGAAAATCGTTTAGCCATTACTAATCTCCATTTTTGTGTAATTACACATTTTTACTTGTTAATTATAAAATATTAAACAATGTATGTCAATTAATTTTTTACAATAAAAGATGTTTTTACACATTTGTTAAGAAATAAATTTAGGAGAAAAATATTGTAATAAAAAAAGAAAACCGTTAAATAGTTTTCTTAATTTTAGTATATTAATAAAAGTTATATTTATTTTTTACCAATATTAATTGCAATAATTCCACAAATCGCACCAATAATACTTCCAAACAAACAATCATTTAAAAGGGATACTCCAAATTCAAAATGTCCATCTAGTATTGAGAATGCAACAAAAGCAATAATTGTAAATAAAAAGCCTATGCAAAGTCCTGACATTAAGCCCATTTCTTTTGATTTTTTCAATCCAAAAAATACGCCAATCATTATTGAAATAATTTTTATGATTTGATTTATAGGTTTTATAAGTGAATCACTAACCGAACAAAATCTTAATACAAATGCAAAAATCAAAATTAAAATTAAACAAACAGAAAGTGCCATTAATGAACCTTTTAAAACAGGTCCAAAAAATGACACTTTCTCATTATTATCTTTTACCAAATCTCTATTTTTCATAATCTCTCCCACTACACTAAAATGTATGCAAGAGATATTTACAATATGATTATTTTTTTGATTTTTTATTTGGAGCTTTTTTTGTTTTTGGTTTTTCTTCAACCTTTTCTTCAGTTACTCCATCAATGTTCCCAACTTCAACAGGTCTTGATTCTGAAGTGTCTGGTAAAATAGCAACTTCATCATCATGATTTTCAACCTTTTCTTCAACCTTTTTTTCTTCTTTATTTGGTGTATTTTCTACAACTGGTGCAGACAGGTTTGCATAAATTGCATTGATATCCAAAGTCATATAACTTTTGTGTTTTTCATCACCTGTTTCAATTGTTATTGTTTTGAATCCATCTTTTTCATCAAAACCAACTGCTTTTCCAATTACACCTGATGCAGTCATAACTTTGTCGCCTTTTTTGATTGAGTCAATCATTTTTTGCGCTTTATCCATTTCTTTTTTGTTTCTTGCTTTCATCAAAAATGGTGAAATGATTAAAAATAAAGCAAGTACACCAAGTAAAACCCAACTCATAATTCCTGATTGAGCAGTACCAGCATTTCCGTCTAATAAAAAGTTCATATTAATCTCCTTTAATTATATACATTGAAACCATATAATTGTTATAACAACAAGTATAACAATGGGTATGATAATTTCTGAAAATGTTGCTAATAACATATATTTTTCTCCATATTTATATATTAACATATACAAGTTTTATTTGCAAACAAAAATTGTTTTATTATCAAGTATTTTGTCTAAAACTTATAGTTTTTTAAATATTCATCTTTAAAATCAAGTAATCGATCTTCCCAAATTGCTTTTTTAATCTGTTCGGTTAATCTTGTTAAATGTCTTAAATTATGAATAGATAAAAGTTCTGCTCCAAGCATTTCTCCTGCCTTTACCAAATGGTGAATATATGCTCTTGTGTAGTGTTTACAAGCATAACAATCACAATCCTCTTCAATTGGCGAGAAATCTTCTCTATATTGTGCATTT
>CAMEUD010000072.1 GCA_945937975.1 uncultured Clostridia bacterium | reverse complement strand
ACAAGATAAGTAAACCTTGCGGCATAGGTTCGGTCGGATTTCCCAATTTTGCACTTACCGTCACCGAATAAGCAGTTTCCTTTTAAGCAAAACATTAACACCGAATCGCCACTTAGACCACACTATAATCCCTACCCTATTTGAGTATTATCTCAACAGTCTAGAAGTTTTCCTTGACAAATAAATTTACTCTTAGCTCTTTTTGCAGTCGTTATTTCATGCACAAAGTTACCATAATTGTTGACGTCAGTCATTATAATAACTTTGGCGTGCAATTCCTAAAAAACCACTCAAAGCAGGCTACGCTGCACACAGCCGTTGACCGCATTGCAGGTTCTACCCCAGAGAGTACATAAAAATTTATGCACCCTTTTGGGTCTCCACGATAATTGGGTCGGATTTTATATGCCGTTATAAAACGCCCAAAAATCTTAACTCCCAGCAAGTGCCCCAATTTGGGCAATCAAGGCAAGCACCAGGAACTTCACAGTTGTGCCCGACGATGCTTATTAAATAACACCTTCCAAGTAAATTCGTTTGACTAGAATACTGCGCCTTCATTTATTATTATATCATAACATTATTAAAATTTCAACAATGTATTTTGTATTATATTTGTTTACATAATACTATATATTGATTTATTACTTCATTAGCTTTTCTGAATAACCATCTAAATCTTTTACAATTTCTGTTATCTTACCTTTGTTTACATTTAAAATATCATAACATTTTTGAGATAATTCTTTTGCCTCATTAAATAATTTTGATGCTTCTTCTAACCCACATTCACCACTTTCCAGTTTTAATGTTATTTCTTCTAATCTTTTCATCATTTCTTCAAAACTCATTTTATTTATCCTCCTTATCTAATACTGTTGCTTTTAGTTCTCCGTCTTTCAATGTTATATGTATGTTATCATTTACCGATACATCACTAACAGATGAAATAATTTTATCTTTACTTTTTACCACACTATACCCTAATTTTAAAATTTCATTAGGGTCTAATTTTTGTATTTTTGATGTAATCAAATCTAACTTATGACTTTTTGCCAACAAATCTACACTAGCGAAGTTTTTTAGTCGATTTATATAATCTATCAAAGTGTCTGCATTATCATTATTGCTTGTTTCAAAACTATCTATAATTGACTGTACTAAATCTTTTAATTGTTCATTTTTATCAATAAATAAATTGTATATTGCATTTTTTAGTCGAGTAATTTCTCTTAAATAATTTTGTTTTCTTTCTTCAACATTTGCACAACACAATTCACTTGCAACACTTGGTGTTGGTGCTCTTAAATCACTTACAAAATCACATATTGTAAAATCTGTTTCATGCCCTACTGCAGACAAAACAAATTTATTTGATTCATAGATTGCATTAGCAACAGTTTCTGTGTTAAAAGGTTGAAGGTCTTCAAATGAACCACCGCCTCTTGCAACTATAATCAAATCAACATCATAATTGTTAAAAAATTTAATACCTTCTGCTATTGTTTTCTCTGCATTTATACCCTGAACTCTAACTGGATATAAAACAATATCTATATAAGGGTTTCGTCTATTTCTTACATTTATAATGTCTTGTATTACAGCACCTTCCTTACTCGTTACGACACCAATTCTTTTTATATTATTAGGTAATGGCTTTTTCCTTTGAGTATCAAAGTAGCCTAATTTTTCAAGTTTACTTTTCAATTCCAAAAATTGTTGATATAAATCGCCAACCCCATTTTTTACAACCTTTATAACATTAAAATTTAGTTTGCCACCTTTAACATAATATTTAGGTGTTCCTGTAACAATAACGCTATCACCATTTTTAAAGTCAAAACTAGACATATTAAAACAAACGCAAGACAAACTTGCGTTTTCATCTTTAAGTGTAAAGTATACTACACCTCGTACTATACTAATACCAGAAATTTCTCCCACTACATTTATATTAAACAAAAGTTCTTCTGCATCAAAAATTTGTTTAATATACATAGAAAGTTGAGTTACAGAAATTGCCTTATCTTCCATCATATTCCTTTAAAATTGATTTCAAAATTCCATTAACAAAAGAATAACTCTTATCTGTTCCATATTTTTTTGCTATGTCAACACTTTCATTTATAACAACACTTATTGGTGTTTTTTTATAGTAAAAATATTCGCTGACAGCCAAAGCAATAATTGCTCTGTCTATCTTATAAATTCTATCCAATGAGAAATCTTTTAGATTTTCAGAAATTTTTGCATCAATATCATCTTTATGAGCAAAATACAAAGAAACAAGTTCATTCGCAAATTCTTGGTCTTCTTTTTTGTCAAGTTTTTCTAAAACAAAAAAATCATTCATATCATCTTCATTTGATATAAATAAACTTTCATAAATTTTCATAAATGCTACTTCTCTAGCTAACCTTCTCATATTTATCTCCTAATGCAAGAAAGAACCCAACAACATTATTGTTGGGAACTTTTTATGCCTCTTCTGTTTTAAAATCAACACCTACAATATGCACATTTATTTTGCTAACACGCATATCAACCATTGATACAATGTTATTTTTAATATTGTCTTGAACCTTGTATGCAATATCTGGTACATTTATCCCACTAAATATTCTAATAAACACATCAATTATTAATTGGCCATTTTGTGAAACTTTAATTTTTACGCCTGTTGAATCTGATTTATTAAAAACTTTTTTAAACTTCATCCAAAATGAATCTTCTAATGATGCAACACCACTTATTTCTTTTGTGGCTAAAGAAATAATAGAAAGTAAAATATTTCTATCACAAGTAATTTTGCCTTTGTCTTGATTCAAATCATTTATAATTTCTGCCACTTTGTACCCCTTATTATATTATATAATTACTATTTGTTTGCATTTATATACAAAAAACAATAAATATAAGTACTAATAATATAACATAATATCAAAGGTTTTGCAATTATTCTACAGGAATAATTTTAATATTATCAATAGATTTTGATGTTTGTTGTTTTACAATTTCAACAATTTGAGCAACTTGAGAACTCTCTAAATTTGTGCCTTTTACAATTACATTTACATTACTTGCTGAATTTGTAACAATCACATCTTCAAAGCCCTTTGCTTTAATAAGTCCTTCCATAACGAGTTCTGATTCCATTGCATTTACAATTTCAAGTTTTTTTGCTTCTGCATTAGCGATTGCTTCACTTGATGAACTTTCACTTGAAATGATTGAGTCATAATATAACAATTCTTGGTCTCTTGTTGATTGTCTATCTGTTCTATAAGTATCGAAGTAATTTGCAGTGGTTATTGCACCACTTGTTGGTGTTGTTGCATTGTTGTTTAATGCAACATTAAGATAACCTGTTACACCTAATAATAAGACCATTGCAATCAAAATAAAAATTTTTGTTTTTTTCTTTAACATAATTAATTCTCCTTTTATTCCCCTATTAAAATTTCTATGTTATTTGCTTCTATATCTAAAAGTGCTTCAACTGCTTTTTGCAGTTCTACTCTTGTGTTAATATTTTTTGCACCACTAGCAACAATAATTACTCCACTCACCTTTGGTAAATTTTGTTTAATCACAATTGGAGTAGATTTTCCAGAAACAGAAACTAAAATCAAATCTTCACTTTTGGTAGTTTTTGTTGTTGTAGTTCCAGAGTTCTGGGAACTTGTCGTTACTTCTTCCATATTTGTTGCATAAACATATTCAATCCCACATGCCAATGTTATCATTACATTTACCTTTCCTGCTCCTTGAATATGTCCCAGTACAGAAGTAAGTTTATTCTCTAAATAGTTTGCATATTCCTCTGTTGTTAAAGTTGTTATTGTCACATTTTCTGTTTTTTTGTTAGAAAAAGATGTACTATAAATTAAAAGCAATACCGCACAAAAAATAACTACAATAATTATTTCTATATGTTTTATATTTTTAATTTTTTCAAAAATATTTAACTTGTTTTTTTTGTTCTCAGCCACTATATTCAATCTTCTCCTTTTCTATATCTATTTTAGAAAGAATGACATTCTCAACTTCTTTCTTTATATCTATATGCTGTCCATTTTTTTCTATGACGACATTTGATAAATCAACAAATATACCATCAATTTCCATTGTTCTTGTAAATATATCAGCAGAAATTGCAATATCTATATTATAAATTCCTTTAGATTCTATACCCTTTTCTATTTCGTTTTCAAGTGCTGTTAATTTATCACGATTTAGTTGATATATATAGTCATCTTGAAGTTCAATCTCACTTGTGGTAATAAAGGAAGAATAATCTATTTGATAATTTTTTAAAAATTTGGGGATGGGAGCAATTATTACAAATATAATAATAAAATTAAAAATGCTTTTTATATGTGAAGACATTTGTCCACTCGGCAAAAATAAATCTATTAATACTGACAAAACGCATATGCCTGCAATGGATAAAACCCAAGAAGATAAATTTGTCATTATCTCTCCTTTTAAAATACATTTGCTGTGCACATAACCATACCAAGAACCAACACATATGAAAATGCACAACCTAGTATTAAAACAATCAGCAGTGATATATTTTTTGAAATCATTGTTATAAAGTTAGATAATTTACTATCTGTTACAGGTTCAAGAATTGCTGCTGTTAATTTTAATGATAACATATAGACAATTAATTTTAAAACGGGTACCAATATTGTAACTAATAACAAAATAAGTCCACATACTCCTATGGCATTTTTAATTAAAACGCTACTTGCAACTATAAGATTAAGTCCATCGGCAAGATAAGAACCTACAATAGGAACAGTATTTTTTATTGTATATTTTGCTGTTCGTATAGATATACCATCAACATTACCAGTACTTATTCCTTGTATTGCCAAAAATGCCGAAAACACAGTAAACACAATACCTATTATCCATTTGAACAAACTAGCAAAAAAATCTGTAAACTTGTTTAGTTTTACATTGTTAGACAAGTTAGACACAATAGCAAATACCATAGATATAATAAATATTGGTAAAAGTATTTTTGTAAAAATAGAAGTTATAGTTCCACTAAGCACTGCCACCGTTGGCTGATACATACTCACTGAAACATTTCCACCAATAGCAGTCATTATTGTTAAAAGTATTGGCATAATGGAATCAATTTGCTTTTTGATTGTAATAATTGTGTTTGATGTAAATGATACCATTTGAGTGATTGAACCTATTAAAATAGCAATAATTGCACCAAAACAAACAAAATGAATTACATCGCCAAGTGATTTATTTTTTGAATTAGGTCTTGAAGCATTTACCAAACTAAATGTTATTCCAATGGCAATTACTAAACATATGATTGGAACAAAAGACAATATATTTTCAAAAATCAAATTCATTACTGCCGAAAACAAAGATTGCTGATTTTGTGAGAATTCGCCATTTATTAACTTCTGCACCTTGTCAAAAAAACTTGCAGAACCCAATAATTCATATTGCTCATTATCTAAAAGATTCAAGACATCTTCAACACTGGAAAAATCTAAATCATTTAATTGAGAGTTAATGCTTTCTGTTATTTTTTCTTCAATTTCATTTTTAGTCATTGCATCATCACAATAAACTATTTGGGAAAAGTTTTGTTTAAAACTAAACACCAAACTGCTAGAACAAATAACAACAAAAATAATTATTAATAACTTTCTCATGGCAATAACTCCATGATTATTTCAATTATGTTTGTTACAATAGGAAGTGCAATATATATAATTAAAATTT
>CAMEUD010000071.1 GCA_945937975.1 uncultured Clostridia bacterium | reverse complement strand
ATCTCCTTTTTATGTTATAATAATAACATATGATGCTTAAATTGTCAATATAGATATTAAATTAACTTTATTAAACAAAAAAGAATAATTAAATAAAAATATAAAATACATAAATAATATATAAAAAATATTTTAAAATTCATAAAAAAATAAATTAATTTATATAAAATTTTAAATAAATATTTATTTAATTTTATTTTTTTATTTTTATATTTAATTTTGTTTTTTTAAAAAATATTTTTAATGGTAAATATATATATTTAAAAAATTTTTTATTTATATTTGTTTGACTTAAAATTGCTTTATATATATAATTATTTTGAACGATATTGTAAATACTAGAATTAGGTCCACTTAAAAAGAGGTTTATTATGAAATTTAAGTTTACCACATTTTTGAAAATCTTTGGAATATGCTTTGGCTCACTTATAGGTGTGCTTGGTATTACCTTGGGTATTATGAAACTTGCAGGGGCGATGGATGAACCAAAAATTTATCCAACTGCAATTTACTTCCAAGATAGTACAGAGAATACTATTGATACATACAATGTTGATGATAACTTTAAGGTTACTGTTATGCCATCAACTGATGATGTAACAATGAAAGACTTAACATTGGATATTATCACAAGTGGACAAGTTACAGAAAAAGATGGAAAAATTACAGATGGAATAATTACTATTCCAAAAACAGCAAAGATTGGTGAACCATTTGAAGTTATCTTAAACAAGGTAATAAATGACCGTGAATGTAACGGACTTGAATGGATAGTTGGTGGACATAGTGTAATTAGAGCAACTTCTCAAGGTGATTCTAAACAAGGGAAGCAAGAATGTTCAGCAAAACTTAATATAAATATTGATGTGCCAGTTTATAAAATTGAAGTGGAAACAAGAGTTTCTAGCACAGATGCAAATTCAAATGCTTTTGTAATCAATTCAATAATTAATGCAAGTTTAAAATTTTATCCAGAAAGAAGTGCTTACCAATTTAGTCAAAATGGTGAAAATGGTTACAGCAAGATATATAAAAATGCATACTTTGTTGTAGAATCTTTGAATGACACAAAAATAGAACAACAAGGATATACAAATCAATTCTTAACAAAAGATATTGGAACATCAACAATAGTTGGCTATTGCTTTAAATCAGCAGTAAAAGAACAAGAAATATTAAAACTTCAAGAGGGTAAGACAGAAGATGTTAAACGCAATAACATAATGAAAGAATTAAAAAATGGATTAGCTAGTGATAGTCCAACCTCTCTCAAAAATACAAAAACCTTTACAATAGAAAACATAAATGTTGACAGTATTACTGTTGATTCAGATATTAAAAATGTTTATGTTGATACAATTAAACGCTTATATGCAAACAAATCTTTACTTGCAAGTGATTTAAGTTCAAGTCTTGGAATAAAACTTATATCAACAAATAATCCAAATGTTTCATTACAAAACAAACTTAATAATGTTGGAATAAGATTTTTGATTATGAACAATGGGCAATATGAAGATTGCGTAAACAACAGTAATGAAGATTTTAATATTATAAAAATGCCAGAAGATTCGTTTAGTACTCAAGCTGTTTACCAAGGTAATACATATTACAAGCCTGTAATAACAAATAATGTTGATGATTATTTTTGGGATTTTGTTGTAAATTCAAATTATGCTGATACAATTTATATTGAAATTGCTTATCTTGATGAAGATGCAAATATAACTCCACAAAAATTATCATTTAAGTTGTATGAGTATTCAAGTGAAAATGTTTCTTGGAATTTATCAACTTCACAAAAAGATATAACAATAAAGATATTTGATAATGAAGATGATAATTTAATAGAATACAAAGAATTTGACTTAAAACCTTATGTTAGTGTTCCTGACAGAAATTTATATAAAACAATCAAGTATTTTGTTTACTTTGATTCAGATAGATACAATAATGTTGCTGTTGAAGAATTGATAGATTGCAAGCCTGGTGTAACTTATTCAATAGGTAGTCAAACATTAAATCTTTATGAACTTGAAGATGGAGTTATTAAAGCAAAATCTCTTTTAGCTCATGGTTTAACTTTTAGTTGTATATTTACAACAGTTCAAGCAGATTACCTAGGACAAATTAAACTAGATGAAAATGGGAAATACATAATAGACCAATATAGTAAAGAAAGAGGTGTTTTAGACTTTTTGAATGTCAATGTTCAAAAGACCTTAAAATCATTTAAGACTTCATTAGAATATAACGGAACAAAAGATGATTTGAAAGCATTGTTTGTTAATAACACAACAACAAAAATTTCAAAATTTGCATTTGTTCAAAGTTTGGGAGAAGCAGTTAACTATTTTGATATTGCTATAACTCAATTTGCTAAAGATAACACAGAAAAAGAAATCTTTAGACAAGCAATAAGAAACAATGAAATTAATGTAATCGTAAAATTAGATGGACAAGAACAAGTTTCTGATAGTTCAACTTTACCACTCATAACATTTAGACAATTAACAATGATTGAAGAAAATGATATGTATAAACAAAAATATTCTGTTTATGTAAGTGAATTGGTTGAAAGAGCAGAAACAAAACTAGAATTTTATGTAAGATATCAACTTGCTGATGGAGTTTACAAAGATTATCCAATTGAATGTAAATTTAACAAAGCAAATAATATATTAATTGAAGATCAAATTGCTGATTATATTGAAATTTATAGTGGTGAGGCTCAAACTTTTGATTTTAACTTAAATTTAAAATCACCAACATCGGAAACAAATAGAGTAGTAATTTCATCAGATATAGTAGCAGATAATGGTATTGTAAAAAGAATAGATAGAACTTTTAAACTTAATGGAAAAGATGTTAAAGAAGATTTATTTGTAGTTAATGGCGAAGGTGTAAATAAGGAAATTACTTCAAAAGTAAACATCATAATGAAAGATAAGTATGGAAGATTACCTATCAAATATAGTTACAAACTTGAAAGTTCTGATTCAAATATAATGGTAGTAAATGGCGATACATTTACACTTGTTGACACAGATAAAGATGTTAATTTAATTTTAAAGAAAGATGGAATGGATGATAGAATTCTTTATATCCATGCAGGAAAATCTGGTAGAGTTTCTCAAGTCGATTTCATCACTGAAACACAAGACCAATCAACACTTAAACCAATATGGTCAACAGAAACTGTATATGATAACACAAATACAGAACAATATTTATTTGATTTAAAAACAATAACAATCATTGGTGCAAAAGGCACAGAAATTAAATTTAACGACACAACAGAAAAAGCAAAAAATCTTGTAAATTATATGTATGAATATCAAGGTGGAGTTGCATCTCTTGTTAGTCAAGTAAAAATTTCACTTGTTGAAGATCTTGATGATATTTTAGATAAATATATAACATTTGATGAAACAGGTATCATTCTTACAAGAAATTTTGGAAATGCAACAACAATAAGATTGCTTGCAAGCATACCAGGCCTTGGTATATCTCAATATATAACATTGGATATAAGACCAAATGTAACAGTAACAATAACTCAACCATCAACAAGATTACCAATAATTAGTGGTGAAGCTGATGGTCCAAAATCATATTTTGGTTTATATTCTGAATATTACTATGAATTTAATGTTGTAATTAGTTACTCAATTATATCAAACTCAACAGCCAATACTGATAGTTTAAATTATGTATTTACTGTTAATGATGGTAGAAGAATAACAATTTTAACTAAAAATACAGATGTAGCAAGACTATATGAAGATACAGTAATTCCAGATATTGATGAAAAAACTGGTAAAAGAGAATTTACAGTAAGAATATATTTTGATTCATTTAGTGAAAGCCAAAAGAAAATGACATTGTCATTTGGTGCACACACTGATGATAAAGAAATATATGATGCATATGCAGATTTATATTTATATGTTACACCAAATATAAATGTTCAATTAACTTCAAATACTTTATATCTTGATTATCAAAATACTCCATCTGGACAAACCACAATTACTGGAACAAAAGATATTTACGGAAATTCAAGCAATGTAATATATCCAATTAGTTTAACTAGAATATTAGGTAATACTCAATTTTCTAATAATATAGTATTTGAATTGAAAGATGGTACAAGTGGATATGAAATTTCTAACTATACTCTTAGATGTTTAAAACAACTTTCATCAGTTGAAGAAATTTCAATAATTGTAAAATATAATGATTGTCCAATTACAACAATATCATTGAATGTTGCACCACATATAGAAATGAATAATGAAAATAATGATTGGGTTCTATATGATGGAGAATATTATCTAAAATTAGTTAATAATCAAACTTATGATTTTGACAAGATTAAAGCAATGTTTAATTTTGATTCAAATGGACAAGTTGCTGATTTAAATATCACAGAAAATATTTATGTAAGTAAAACTGATAGTTTGTTTGAAGTTAGAGGTGTAAATTATGCACTTGTTTCAACTAATGATAATGATGAAAAATTAAGAATCACAGTCCTTTTAGATAATGGTAATAGTCTTACATTTAATGTTATGCTATTCCCAGTTGATATGCCATTTGTTAATTATGAAAATGGAAGTTTGGAAGATGTTGATTTAGTTAACCTTTTAAATTCTGATTGGCTAATTGAAAATGGATACTTTACATCAATAAAGTCAACAGGTGATGATGGTGTAAGTTATAGATTTGCAAAAGATGAATTGACAGGAACAAATTATGGTGTTCAATTAATTGAAACAGATTCAGTTAGATATACGCTATATACCAATGATGCAGAATATGCAAGTTTTCTTGAAAATGGTAATATAAGAATTATCCCAGCAGGTGAAGAAAAGTATGTTACAATTTTTGTAAATCTTAACCCATTGGTTTCAAATTCTTTGATTATTCCATATGTATTGCGTATTGAAAAAGAATTAAGTCTAAAAGTATTCTATCCTTACCTTAACGGTGTAAGTGATATGGGACAACTTGATAGTCAAATTCTTGCTTCAAGTTCATCAAAATTTGAAAGAGAATATTTAAGTGTTGATTCTAGTTATAAAACTTCAATTAACTTGCTTGAAAAACAAGAGAGTTTTGTTCCAAACAAATCTCAAGACAGTAAGAGAGTTGCAATATACTTAAATGATAATGAATATAGTGGAACATCAAAAGGTGCAGAGATTAAGTTCAAAGTTTCAAAAGTATTATTCTCAACTGTTGAAGGTGGAATGTTCTTTACTGTTGAAAACAAAGATTCATTTGCATATTTTAGTGCAGGAAATAATTCTGGTGTTTTAAATATTAATACAAAAGGATACAAACAACTTCGTATTGAAATTGAAATTTCAACAGAAGGGCTTGTTGGTTACTATTATATAAGTATTGGTGAAACACCAAATCTTAAAGCATATAAACTCGCAAGTGACCAAACTATTACAGATATTGAAATCAAAGCAGGCGAAACTCAAGAATTAAACTATGCACTTCAAGAAATAATCACAAGTGGAAATTCAACTATTACAAAAGATGCAACACAAATTTTGCAATATTACGCTTATGATGAAAGTGCTGAAAACGAACATATAACAATAGAGAAAAATGAAGATACATATAGCATTTCAACTGAAGAATGTACAAATAACTGGACTTCAAAATTGATGCTATATACAATTTATGGAAAACTTTTGGATATTAATATAAATGTCCAATCAAACTATATTGTTAAAGCAAAAGAAAGAATAATTACCGATAATACAACAATTGATATAAATTCATTTAGTGCATATAAATATTCAAATGTAGATAATGAT
>CAMEUD010000070.1 GCA_945937975.1 uncultured Clostridia bacterium | reverse complement strand
CATCTGCTCAAGTCTTTTTTGGGTATCCAGCAAGACTTGTGCCAGTGTATAGTGTTGACACAGAAGAAAATCAAGTTGCAATTTCTTTTGATGCTGCTTGGGGAGCAGATAAAACAGAAAAAATAATGGAAGTGTTAAAAGAATATAATTGTGGAGCAACATTCTTTTTGGTAGGATTTTGGGTTGATAAATACCAAGATATGACAAAAAAGATTGATGCAAACGGCTTTGAAATTGGAACACATTCAAACACACATCCTGACATGACAAAACTATCAAAAGAATCTGCAAAATTGGAACTTACAACTTGTGTTCAAATGATTGAAAACTTAACAAATAAAAAAGTTAAATTATTTCGTCCACCATTTGGAGCATACAATAACAATGTTATTGAAGTAAGTAAAGAACTTGATTTAATTCCAATTCAATGGAGTGTTGATTCTCTTGATTGGAAGGGGCTTAGTGCAAAAGATATTACAACAAGAATTGTTAATGGTGCAAAAAAGGGTTCTATAATTTTGTGTCACAACAATTCTGACCATATTGTAGAAGCATTGCCAATGGTACTTGATAGATTACATTCAAAAGGATACAAAGTAACCTCTGTCGGTGATTTAGTTTACAAAGAAAACTATACAATAGACAGAAATGGAGTACAAAAACAAAAAAGTTAAGGAGAAATAAAATGAAGTACGAATTATTATCAAACAACAGGGTGTTTTTGTTTGGAGAGATTGCTAGTGAACCTAAATTTAGTCATGAAAGTTTTGGTGAAGCCTTTTACGAAATTGATTTAAAAGTAAAAAGACTTTCTGAACAGTTTGACACTATTCCAATCACTATTTCAGACAAACTATTAACAAAAGAAATGCAAGTTGGAACCAAATTAGCAATAAAAGGTCAATTTAGAAGTTACAATAAAATTGAAGATGAAAAAAGCAAATTAATGCTAACAGTTTTTGTTCGTGAAATTATTGAATATAATGAAACAATGAATCCAAATATTATTGAAATTTCTGGTTTTGTATGTAAAGAACCAACATACAGAACAACACCTTTTAAAAGAGAAATTTGTGATGTATTAATTGCAGTAAATAGAGCATATAACAAGTCAGATTATTTGCCATGTATTGCTTGGGGAAGAAATGCAAGATATGTTAAAAATTTGGAAATAGGTAAAAAAGTAAACCTTGTTGGAAGAATACAATCTAGGGAATATCAAAAAAAGACTGAAACAGGTGAGATTTTAACAAAAACTGCTTATGAAGTTTCAATAAATAAAATAAGTGATGAAGAAATATTTGATGAATTAGATGATAAAGCAGAAGTTTAAAAAATATATTTTTTTAATTATTAAATAAGTTTTCGGTAGTAATTTAGATTATTAAATTACTATCGGTTTTTTTTATATAATTATTATTGCATACCATAAAATTAAAAATATTTTTGCAAGATATTTTTATTTTTACACAACACAAAAGTAGTTTAATTTATTAGACAGTTTAAATTTTTAATGATATAATAAAGTAAATTTTGTATAAGATAAAATAAGATAAGGAGATATTATGGAAAAAACCGAAAAGAAAGGTAAAAAATTCTTTAATGTTATAAGAATAATAAGCAATATTATTTTTATACCAATTTTTATCTTAGTCCTGGTGGTATCAATCATTATGTTTAGTGCAAAGCGTAATAATGAAGTACCATCTCTTTTTGGTTATTCTGTTGTAAAAATTTTATCATCAAGTATGAGTAAAGATTTAACAACAGGTGAAGAACAACCACAATTTGCGAAAGGGCAGTTCGTTGTTGTAAAAGTTGTTGATACAAAATCTCTTAATGTTGGAGATGTAATTGCGTTCTATAGTTTTATGGATGAAAAAGTTGATAGTTCTGATTTAGATTCAAACAAACAAACAACATCAAACAATCAAGAAAGTTCAAACACAAACACTCCAATAGTTGGTGGAGCAAGAAATGATTTGCAAAAAAGAGTTGCACCATATTCAGATGTAATATTCCATAGAATAGTTGCAATTTCAACTCCACTAGACACAGAAAATGAATTTTATGGGAAATTATTCTTCCAAACAAAAGGTGATGCAAATGGAAGTGCAGATACAAATTGGATAATGGAAGATTTTGTTGTTGGGAAATATTCAAGTAGTAATGGTTTCGTATGTGGATTATTTGAATTCTGTTCAAGTTTAACAGGTAGCATTATTTTAGTTATTATTCCATCACTTATAGTGATAGCAATGTTGGGCTTAACAATTTATAATCAAGCAAAAGACATCAAAAAAGATAAATTAGATGAAGAAAACGAAGAAGAACTTGATGAAAATAAAGTTATAAACAAAGTTGTTGAAGATGATGCGGAAAAGAAAGAAAAGGTAAAAGCGCAAAAAACTCAGGAACAAAAAGAACAAATATTAAAAGATATTTTGGGTAATGCAAACAATACAAAAGAGAGCAAAGAACCAAAGAAAGAAAAAGAACAAGAAAAAGTTGAAATAAAGAAAGAAGAAACAAAACCTAATGTTCAATCTAAACCTGCAGAAAATAAAACACAAAGTGTACCAAAGCCTGCAGAAAAGAAAGTTGAACCAAAAGTTGAAAAGGTAGGACCAAAGACAGAGCAACCAAAAGTTCCAGCAAAAGCTGCACAAAAAGTTCCACCCAAAATACAAACAACTCAACCTAGTGCACCAAAAGTGCCAGTAAAACCAACTGCACCAAAAGTTGAGCCAAAAACTATTCCTTCTGCTCCAAGCAAAGTGCCACCAAAAGCACCACCTAAAAAACAATAATAGTCAATTAAAACTGCAATTAATTAATATAATTGCAGTTTTTTTGTACATACTATTGTTATGAAAATGATTGATGAAGCAGATTTTGATTATTCCAAATTTGGATATAATGAAATAGATTTGGGTGATGACATAATTTATTCAAAATTAGATATAAAGTATGATGATAATAAACTTGGATTTAAAAAAGGAAGTTACAGAATTTTATCTGGGCATAATTTGTATTTATATAACGAAACACAAACAAATAAATTAGTCCAATATGTTGTTGATGTCTTGAATGAATTAACAAGTAAGTTAAAGATAAAAAAAACAGATAAAATTTTGATATGTGGACTTGGTAATTATGATATAGTAGCTGATAGTTTTGGCGTGGAAACTTGTAAAAAAGTTCTTGCCACTTATGATATAAAATCAAGCATAACAAACTCAAAGATTTGCAAAATTATACCAAATGTAAAAATGAATACCGGACTTGATACATTTACTATTGTTAATGGCATAATAAAGTTAGTTAATATAAAATTGATTATTGTAATTGATAGTTTGATAACAAAAAATATACAACGAATTGGTCATAGTATACAAATTTCTACTTGTGGTACTATTCCAGGTGGTGGAATTTGCAATGGAAAAGAAATATCAAAGCAAACAACAAATGTTGAATGTATGACTATTGGTATTCCTTTTATGATAGATTTAAAATCAATATCAAATAAAGTAAATAAGCATATAATTGTAACACCAAAAGACAATTTTGAAATGATAAACTTTTGTTCAAATATAGTTAGTGATGCAATAAATATGTTTTTCAATCCAAAGTTGACAAAGAAAGAAATTAATGAACTAAAAAGACCAATCTAGCATAAACTTAAAGTATGATAGCACTGATAGATAGTGGGGTTGGTGGAGTAAATGTTCTTGCAAAATGTGCAAAAACTTTACCATATGATTATATACTTTTGGTAGATAACAAAAATGCACCATACGGTAATAAAACTAAAAATCAACTTTATAACATAACCAAAAATAATATAGATTTTTTGATAAAAAAGTATAAATTGGAAGCAATTATTTTTGCATGTAATACTTTAAGCTTTACAGTTTTTAACGAAATAAAAGATTTATATAACATTCCTATGTATAGAATGGAATTTAATGAAGAAGAAATTAATAATAGTAAAAAAAATATATTATTTTTTGCTACCAAAAATACAATAAAAAATAATAAAAAAATAATCACAAAAAATGGCTGGAATTCTTTATATATAAAAGATTTGCCATTGTTTATTGATAATAATATTAATAGACTTTATAAAATAAAAAATATATTATTAAAAAAGTTAAATTATTATAAAAATTATAATATAAATACAATAGTTTTGGGTTGCACACATTTTGCAATAATAAAAAAACAAATAAAAGAAATTATGCCAAATATAAAGTTTTTTGAATATGAAAATTGTTTGGCAAATAAATTAAAAAATGATTTCAAACCAAAATCTCATAGGACAATGAAAATAGTTTTAACAAGAAAAGATTATGTAAGGTTAATAGAGTTAAAAAGTGTGTTATGCAAATTGTTACATAACTAAACATTTGACAAAGTCAAAAAACTATATTACGCTATAAATATGATTTGTAGTTTATGTCCAAGAAAGTGTAATATAGATAGAACAAAAAGTAGTGGATATTGTGGCGAAAGTGAAGATATAAAGATTGCAAAATATTCACTTTTTATGTATGAAGAACCATGTATAAGTGGAGAAAAAGGTAGTGGGGCTATCTTTTTTTCTGGTTGCTCACTTAAATGTGTTTTTTGTCAGAATTATGATATATCAAGTCTTGATTTGGGAAGAACAATAACACCAAACAAACTTGCCAGCATTTTTAAAGAACTTGAAGATATGGGAGCAGAAAATATAAATTTAGTTAATCCAACTCATTTTGTTAAAGGAATTATTGAAGCATTAAGAATTTATAAACCCAATATTCCAGTAGTTTATAATACTCATGGCTATGAGAACGAAGAAACAATAAATGAAATCTCAAAATATGTTGATGTGTTCTTGCCAGATTTAAAATATATTGATGAAAAGTTGTCATTAAAATATTCAAAATGTAAAGATTATTTTGAAAAAACATCAAAGGCAATTTTGCTTATGCGAAAATTAAAAGAAGATAAATTTGATGAAAACGGAATGATGAAACAAGGTCTTATTGTAAGGCATCTTATTTTGCCATTATGCACATATGATAGCATAAAAATCTTGGAGTGGATTAAAGATAATTTGCCACAAACAAAAGTAAGTTTAATGGCACAATATACACCATATGCTAAAGCAAGTGAATATCCAGAAATTAACAGAAAAATTACAAAAAGAGAGTATGATAAAGTTGTTTCAAAATATTTGGAATTAGATATTGATGGTTATGTTCAAGATAGAGAAAGCAGTAGCACAGTTTATATTCCAAAGTGGGATTTTGTTTAATAAACCAAAAGAAATAGATTAGTAAGATTTACTTTTATGTATGCAAAAGTAAAAATGCAAAAATTTTTATAAAATGACAATCTTTACAATAATAGAAAGTTGTGATACATTATATAATGTAATGGGGGAAATATATTATGATAATGAGCACGCTTTCGTTAATTTCAAAAGCAATTGAAACGGCAATAGAAAAGGGGGAGTCAAAAGACATAATCAGCAAAAAATTATCAAACATTTTCAATCAATTTGAAGGTTATGTAAGTGATTTGCCAGTTAGTCAATTAAACTACATAAATGACCAAATGGATTTATTAATTCAAAAATCTATGGGCATATATTCAACTGGGTGCTTTGGTTGTGAAGATGAATTAAAAAAGGTTAATGTTTATAAAAAATTTAAAAAGATTGTAATGTCAAAATTAGATGCTTTAATGGAATATGGTAAAGGTATTGAGTTATAATTCTTTTTAACTAATATAGTTGACACAAGTAGTAGAATTGTGGTATTTTTTTATGTGTAAAAACGATGATGAAAGACACGCTTTGCAAAGTGTTTGATTTAGAGAGCATATGGTTGGTGAAAATATGTATCAAATCTTGCAACAGTATC
>CAMEUD010000069.1 GCA_945937975.1 uncultured Clostridia bacterium | reverse complement strand
ACAAAGTAGGGTACTGCTTAATTAGCAAAAATACACTGCAAATCAATAATTTGCGATACCTTTGTTTTTTGACTACTGGCAAATTACTGGCAAAAGGTCTTTTTGAAGGTCATTTTCACCCGATTTTGATGCCTGAAGGGGTGCTGGATTGTCCTACTTATTTTTGAAATTTGTCCCAGTTCATTCCGTGTTCATTCCGTGTTCAACCTTGACCATACCATGCCGTTAGTAGTCGGCAAAACCTTGTGGTTAACTTGTGGTCATTCCCGACCTATTTCCCTACTTCATTCGGTCTTCATGCCGTATAACTCCCACACAGCAACACACAATAAAGAAGCCTGCACACCGAGAAGGCACACTGGCTTCAAGTCAAATATTAGTCATAACGAGCACTACACTACATTAGACCATTCTCTTTCATCAGTTCTTTGTACTTGCTTTCATCAAATTTCTCATAAGGCTGTAGCAAGTCCCAGCCAGCTTCCTCAATGGTAGTGCAAGCCTTCCTGATTTCGGCTTCGGGGTCTTGTCGGCTGGCATCAATCATTTCGACCTTGCCGATTACATACATGGCTGCTTTCAGTCGCAATGTTTCATTTGTTGACTGAAGGCTGCTTCTTACTGCTTGAAGTGCATCAGCATAAAGCCCACACAAGCCATTCTTGATGTTGTCTTGAATGATTTGGCACTGCTGATTCAAAAAGCACTGAAAATTGATTTTTTGCTGCCACAAGTAGATTGTAGCCCGATTCACATTCACCTTGCTGGCTACTTCGGTCACACTTTCACCTGAAGCAAGCAACATGGCTGCTTGTTCTTGTACTGGGGTCAGCCCAGTCACCAGTGTCAAATTTGTCAAATTTTGTTGAGTTTTGTCCATTTCTATAGCAATTTGCATTTTTGATTGTAAACCACTTCGATGTCAGCACCAAACAATTTGAAAAGCATCTTACATTTTTCATTGTCTATTGTCATGCTTAATTCACCGACTTTTGTCCTTGCTTTCGATGTTTCAGTTAACTCCCGATTTTCGATTTTGATGCTTCCTACTTCCCTAAACTTATAAATTCGTTGATAGGTGTTGAAAAGAATCATCAGGCTATTATAAGCCTTGTTGCTGATAGCATCAACTAAAGCATTTGAAGCCATGTTTATAATTGAAGCATCACTTTTTGAAAGGTTGATACTGGAAGCAAAAGCCTTCCATTCTTCAAACTCTTTTCGTTGTGCTGCTGTCATGTCGCTGGCTTCCTTGTCGGTCGGGGTCGCTGGCTTGTCGCTGCCTTCCTTTTGCTTGTCCATTGTTCGATTGTCCTTAATGTCTTATGTTTAGCTGCTGGGCTTGCCTGAAGCACCACCACAAGCCATGTTTGTGGTGGTGTGGGGTGTTGAGGAAGCCCAGCATATAAATTTGTATGCTTTCGATATATCATTAAAGGGGGTCGGGGTCGGCTGCTGCTTCCTCATCAGTGCTGATGCTGCTGCCTGAATTGTCAGGATTGTTTTCCAGCACTTCAGCCAGCTTTTGTGACAAGTCCCACTTGCTGGTGTCGGCTTCTTGCATCTTGTCAAGAATGGCTTTTATTTGCCTTCTACGGCTGTCTTTGTCGGTCTTGCTTAATACTTCATCACTGAAAGAATTGATGCGAGCATAAAGCATTTTACGCACTTCCTGAAGTGTCTTGCTGTCATTCATGCTGACTTCAGCCAGCACCATTGCAATAATAGCTGGTGTTGACAAGTCCTTCTTGTTGGTCGGTTCTACGATATTCGCCATTGGGATAAGTCTTTTGTACTGCAAATATAAATCTTCCTTGAAGATGTCTTGCCAGTCGGGATTGACAAGATTGTAAAGCACCACACCTTGCCCATGATTTAGAACTTCGGGCTTCAGGTAGTGGGCTTCCCACTTCAAATAATTAAGTAGAGGATTCCACCCAGCTGCCTGAATGGTGTCCCTTCGGTTCATGCCTTGCTTCAGCTTGATATTTCTGCCAGCATCATACATTTTCAAGTCCACATAAGTGTCTTTCCACCTTGTCAAGTAGCCCTTGTCCTTGCCGATAATTGACTGGTCTAACTTTTCAGTTAGTTTTGCCTTGTGGTGCTGAATGTAGTCCTTCGGCTTTTCCTCAACTTGCATTATAGCACCATATTCGAAAGCTGTAACAATGCTTTCCCACAAGTCAACTTGAAGCATCTTGCCAATGTAGTTAATGGCTTCGATGAAGCCTTCATGGCTATAAGTGAAGTTGTGTCCTTGCCAGTAATACATAATGCTGCCCTTGAGTTGAAGATAAGACTTCGGGTTATAGTAGATGTCAATACCTTCACAGCCTTCAAGTCGGTATCTCATTCCACCTTCAGGATATGCTGCCACAATTTTGCAGTGTCCGAAAAATGGTGTACCTTTGCCCCAGTGATTTGGCTTTATTATGCTAATGAAGTCAATCATTTTATAATCCATTTGAGGGGTCTTGCTGTGAAGCATCACCCTTCTTTTGTTCCACATTATATTGCCCATTCTCCACAAGTGGCTGAAGATACTTCATTACTTGTTCCATGTCGTTGATATTGCCCATTCCAGCGAAATAGAAAATCACAATGTTAGTCCACTGGTCAGGGGTGTATAACACCACCAAGTCACCAGTATCACCAGTCACCTTGCCTGATTCGCTGCTGATGCCAAGTGTTCCATAACCGATGAAAAGGGGGTACAATGGCACTTGCCAAAGCTGGGTTCTAACTTCGAAAGGCTTGTGCTGCTTCAGGGGTGAATCCTCAACCACCTTGAATTTTCCAAGAAGTTGCCCCACTACTGGGTGTAAAATGTTTCTGCCTTTGCGTTGAACACTGGTCATTTCGCTGCCTTTGCTTATCGAAAGACGATTTGGAAGGATACTGCTTCCTTGTTGCCAGTAATAGCTGCTGGCTGTGCCTTTCTTGTGCTGATAGAAGGCTACTTGCATTGATTTGCTAATGAATTCCTGAATCATAATATAATCCATTTTGTCAGTCATTTTTTGCCTTGATACAATGATTCTCCAAGAAGGCTTCGATGTCAGCCCTACGCACATAAATCTTCCTACCAAACTGGCTGAATGGTATCACTCTTTTATCACGATAGTCTTGCCATGTCTTTGCCGACACACCAAGCATCTTTCTTGCTTCGGTGCTTTCCAGCCACATGGCATTGATTTCGGTTTCGGATTTGGTTTGCAGTGTGTCCTTCACTTCTTGCAGCAAATCCTTGATGCCATTCCACTCCGATTCAGGAAGCACCACCAAAGAAGGGACTGCTGCTATTGACGAAAGTTGTGCCATTTGCACTGAAAACAATCAGGGAAAACAATTCACAACATTGTGGCTTGTGTCTGATTGACAATGCAAAATTACTTTCGGTATAAAGGGAAGTCAATAAAAGAAAAATGCGTAAAATTTCGGCTTTTTACACCAAATTTTTACGCAAAAATCTTAATCAGTTCCAGTGGCTTAAGTCACCTTGCCAATATCCCTATTATAAGCCTGAAGCCAGTTCCTAACTTGCTGTGATTTCTCCCTTCCGATGTCACCCGAAAAGCCTTCTTCAGTAATACATTCTTTGCCAGTGCATTTCCCTAAAAGCATAATATCATAGACAAAAGAATATAGTTTTGTTGCTTTCCAATCAATGCAAACTGGTTTCATCAGGCTAACAATGCGATTTGCAAGCCTACCAAGTTTACCATTTTTGCTATATTTCAAATGTGACTTTTCAAGTTTGTCATAATAGTCAATGATTTGGGAAAGTTCCTCATCACTATAAGGGTCAGTGAAGAAGGGGTCTTGTTCTTCTTCATAGACTGGTGCTAAACCTTTTCGCAAAGTCAAAGGTTGCTTAAATTCCCAGCCAAATTCATATTGAAAAAGTCCGTCTTGCCGACTTTCAAACCAAGTGTTTGCGAACAATTCAAGCCATGTCAAAAACTGCTGATTTGAAATAGTTGCTGTCAGTTCAGTCCCCTTAACTTGTTTACCTTTTGGCTTTGTGATAGTCCCTTTAATTTCCAAAGTGCTACCTTCACAAGTCCTTAAGAATTGAATAAGCAATGGTATTTCTTTTAATCTTGTTGAAATTGAAAAGTCAAAACCATACCCATTGTTAGCATACCACAATAAAGAAGCCAGTCTTTTACTTGCTTTTAAGTTGGGGGTAAACTGGTCAGGTATCTCAAAATCGGTTAAGCCATAACTTTCCATTAAATCCTTGATGTCGCTGGGATTAATATCTATCATTGCTATCATAACATATAAATTTGTATGCTTTTATTATATCATTAAAGGGGGTGCTGGCTCACTGGTTGAGGGAAGCCAGCACCGATGCCACATCTTCTTCACTCATGCCCTGAATCAGTGCAAGAAGCTGTGCTTTCTTGTCGGTCGGACTACCAAAGACTGATTCCAGTGCCTTGTCATTCTCATCGGTGCTGAAGTTGCCCATGTAAACTTCAGTGGTTCGTAGACTCGAGTGTGCCAGCAACGACTTGATCTTGTTACTTTCGATACCCTTTTGCGCTGCCACACTTGCAAATGAATGTCGACTGATGTGCATCGATAACTTCTTGCTGATGCCAGCCTTTGCAGCCAGTCTTTTCAGGCTTTTATTTATCAGTGCATTTTTGGCCGATATTTCTTCAAATAGTTTCTGCTTCATGTCGCTTGGAAGGGTGTCCCTATCAGCCTGAAGAATGGCACTGGCATAAGTCTTTCGATTGTCCATGAAGGGAAAAATGTAGTCGGTGGGCTTGCTGGCTTCGGTTCGATACTTGGCAAGAATGGCTGCTGCTTGTGGCAGAAGCTTCAAGTCCCTTGGCTTGTGGTTCTTGCCCATTTGATAGTTAAGCCTACCACCTTCCACATTCAGCCACCTCAACTGAAGCAAGTCACCAGCCCTGATGCCAGCACAATAGAAGCTGAATAAAAAGCAATTTCGGCTGTGCCAGTCAAGACTGCCTTCTTCCAGTTCCAGTGTTTCCAGTGCCTGAATTTCGCTGATGTCAAGCTTTTCCTTTTCGGTTTTAACACCACTATACTTGAACACCAAAAAGGGATTCTTGTCGGGTGCAATGTAGCCCAATTCAATTCCCTTCCCGACAAGTGTCTTAAAAATATTCAGCACCACAACAATGGTGTTTTGGTGAAGCATCTTGCCAGCTTCCTTCTTGCTTCTTGAGTTATGAAGGGTGTGAAGGTAGGCATCAAATCTTGTGACAAATTCAGGTGTGATTTCGCTGAAAAGCACTTCTTTCTTGTGCTTCATCTTCTTGTCCATGAAGTCAGCCAGCTTGTTGAGGAAGCCGTTATACTTCTTCCAGTTCCTGATGCCACCAGCATCAAGAATGTCTTGTGTTCTTTCGGCTGCAAAGCCAGCCATGCCACTGGCATCAATCTTCAGGAAGGTATGCGATTGTTCTTCACCCTTCACCAGCAAAGCAACACTTTCGGCTGTGGCTGCTGATGTTTCTTTCAGTTCCTTGTAACTCTTTCGGGCATCTTCAAGAAGGTCGGCTAAAACTTCATTCCAAACCTTGCTGTTAGGCTCACTTTCTCTAATCCAGTTATTGCCCTTGCACTTTGCATTGAAGTCACCTTTGCGGTTCAGGAAGATGTCAGTCTTGATTCTCTTTCGCTTGCCAGCGATTGTAACACACAGCAAGATGTTATATTTCTTGTTGCGGTTCGGCTTTGCATTAAGTTCAAATCGGTAAGTTGCCATGTCAAAATCATTTTATAATCCACTGCGAAGGTAAGCACTTTATTTTTTACTGGCAAATCTACTGGCAAAATTTTCACATTCTATTACATTTTATTTTACTCTATTTTAAAAATAATTATTATCTTTGCTGTGTTTTTCAGGTACTTACAAAATTACACCGATGTATCTAATTCCTATTTTAGTAGTTACAAAGTA
>CAMEUD010000068.1 GCA_945937975.1 uncultured Clostridia bacterium | reverse complement strand
CAAGACAAAAAAGAGATAAACTCACAAAATGCCACATTGAATTTGAAAATGCTGTTAGATATTATGTTAATGGTAAATATGAACTGGCAAGAGATATTTTTGAAAGAGTTTATAAAAAAGAAAAAGATGATAAAGTATGCTATATCTTTTATAATAAGTGCTGTGAAAATCTAGATGGTAAGTGTATAAATTTACACGAGTAAACATGAAACTACTGAAAATTTAATATAAAAAATAGGTGTATTTACACCTAATATCTTGGTGTGGCTTAGTTAGTAAAGCACATGATTCGTAATCATGAGGCACGATCAAGTTTCATCACTAGTTTCAATATTCCTAGGTTTCTAGGGATTTTTTATTTTTTAGTAAATAAAGTAGAAAAATTAATAATCTTAAATATCAATTCTTTATATATATAGCATTTTTCTATCAAAAAAAATTTTATATTAAAAAACTATCTAAAACTATAAAAATACACCATAAAAAAAATTTTGAAATGTAATGTGTTTTTATTGACATTATGTTATGATATGAGTATACTATCACGATTTAAACAATTTAAATGGTCGGTTTGGGAATAGGAGGCAAATATGTATAATTATTTTGAAGATAAGCAATTATTAAGAAAGATAAAAGCTAATTGCTCAGGAATTGTGAAAGAAGTAGAAGATGAACTTAGAACTCAAGGTTTAAATTCTCAAGTGTTTTTAATTGGTAGTGGTGGAAGAAATATGGTTATGCAAAATGAAAACGAGCCAATTGATTTTGATTATAACCTTAATGTTTTATCTTGTGATGATATTAACAATTGTAAAGAAATTAAAGAACTTGTTAGAAAGACATTTAATAATGCAATGAGAAGAAAAAATTTAGATGATGTTGACGATTCAACTTCATCTCTTACAACTAAAAAATATCATTTAGTATCAAATCCAGAGATAGAGTTTTCAATTGATTTAGCTATTGTTACAATGAATACTGATGGTAAATGGTATCGCTTAAAACATGAAAAAACAGGTTATTCTTCTAATGATAGATACTATTGGAATGAAGCGCCAAATTCGAAAGGGTATAATGATAAAGCAATAAAAATAAAGCAGGTTCAATGTTGGGAACTAGTCAGAGAACAATACAAAAATATAAAAAATAAATATTTAACTAACAATGACCATGACCACCCATCATTTATTTGTTATATAGAAGCGGTTAATAATGTCTATAATCATTTGAGACAAAAGAACATTATAAAGAAGTAGCAAACCTTATTCAGTCTAAACAGTCAAATGTTTGGTAATTTTAGAAATTAGGTGTAAAATAGGGGTACATTGAGTAAAATCATGTACACCTATTTTATTTGAATACATAAAAAGTGCTGAAATATAAAGGTATTTAAATGGGTAGAGCAATTGATTTTATTAGGAAAGACGATTTCATTCGTAATCTTTTGCACAATTTTAGCATAAAATAATGCTAGGAAGTGTTATGTTAACAAGTTCATTTTTGGAACTTAGGTGCAAAGAAGTTGTAAATGTTGTCGATGGCAGAAAGTTGGGGCATATAGTCGACATTATTTTTGATTTGCCAACAGGTCAAATAACGGGATTAGTTGTTCCAGGTGATAAAAACTTTTGGAATGTTTTTAAAGGTGGCAGTGAAATATTTATACCATATAATCAAATATGCAAAATAGGTGATGACACAATTTTGGTTGAACTTTATTCAAACACAGGAAGAACTAATAACACAATCACTTTTTCAAAAGATACAAAAAAGGATTAAATACTTGTAGACAATTAGATATTTTTATTGTATAATACATTATATTGCGATGGAGAAAACAAATGAAGTGCATATATTGTGGTAATGATGAAAGTAAAGTAATTGACTCAAGATTGTCAAATGAAACAAATTCAATAAGAAGAAGAAGGGAGTGTCTTGCCTGTAAAAAGCGTTGGACTACATATGAAACTGTTGAAACATCATCAGTTTTGGTTATAAAGAAAAATGGAGCAATTCAACCATTTGACAAGAACAAACTAATAAATGGAATATTAAAAGCGTGTGAAAAAAGACCTGTTGGACTTGTTGAAATTGAAACAATAGCAAACGATATTGAAAAAGACTTAAAAGATAATATGGTTTCAGAGATTGAATCTGTAAAACTTGGTGATATGGTTTTAAATATGTTAAAACCTTTGGACAAAATAAGTTATGTTCGTTTTGCTTCTGTTTTTAAACAATTTGAAGATACAAGCAAATTCATTGAGTTTTTGCTTAAAGATTAACATATAAAAATATTAGTCTTCATACATTATTGTATGGAGATTTTTTTAACTTTAGATAATGCAAAACTAAAGAAAGAATATAAAATTGTGAACCTTTGTAAAAATATAGATATAAGCACAAAAACAAGGTTATATGAACTTGGTTTTTTACCAAACCATAATGTTAAAGTTGTGTCAAAATCAATTAGTCAAGGTGTTTTGCTTGTAGAAATAAATTCTGTTGTATTATCAATACGAAAAAATGAAGCAAGTTGTGTGGTGGTAAAATGAAAGAAATTTTGTTTATTGGAAACCCAAATGTTGGTAAAACAACTTTGTTTAATACACTAACATCATCAAATGCAAAAACAGGTAATTTCCATGGTGTTACTGTTGATGAAAAGATAAAAACGGTAAAGTTTTACGGAACTGAATTTAAGTGTGTAGATTTACCAGGAATTTATAGTATGACACCAAATTCTTATGAAGAAGAAGTTAGTATAAATTATATTTTAAATCATCAAGATGCCAATATAGTTGTTGTTGCTCAAAGTAATGCTTTACAAAAAAATTTATTACTTTTGTATGAATTATGCGAACTCGAAAGAAACATAATCTTGTTTGTAAACAAAATGCCAAAAGGTGGAATAATTGATGTAAAAAAGCTTGAAGAAAACTTAAAAATTAAAGTCATTTTTGCAAATGCAAAAAACAAAAATGAAACTGAAAAATTAAAAGAATATATATTTCAAAATAATTTTTATAATAACAAAATTAATATAAAATTAAATTCAAATTTATTAAATCTAAAAAATAAAATACCAAATAATAATTTATCAAAAAATATGCTTGAGTTCTTTGTTTATAAGGCATACAGTGGTTCAAAGTATTATCAAAATAAATTAAATATAAAAGAAAATAATTGTTGTTTTAGTTTAGAAAATGATAATTATTTACAAAACAATTTAATAGAAAAATATAATTATATTAACAATATTTTACAAAATTCAAATTATATTCAAAAACGAATTGTTGGACAAAGTAAAATAGATAAAATATTTTTAAATAAATTTTTATGTTTGCCAATATTTTTGCTTATAATGACAGGTATTTTTTATCTAACTTTTTTCTCATTAGGTGCTTTTTTGTCAAATAGTTTACGCTATTTGTTAGTAGAAAAACTTGGTGGAATTTGTGTTCAAAGTTTAAAAAGCCATTGCACATCAATATGGGTTATTGACTTGGTTGATGTTGGTATATTTGGTGGCGTTGGAACAATTATTTCATTTTTGCCACAAGTTGTCTTATTATTTTTGGCATTAGATATTTTGGAACAAAGTGGGTACATTTCAAGACTTGCATTTATGTTAGACGATACATTAAAAAAAGTAGGGCTTTCTGGTAAAAGTGTATATACACTTCTAATGGGTTTTGGGTGTAGTACATCAGCTTGTATGACAGCAAGGACAATGAGTGATAAAAATGCAAAGATAAAAACAGCAATGCTTGCACCATTTATGAGTTGTAGTGCAAAACTTCCTGTTTATGCCGTTATAGGTGGTGCATTTTTTGGTGCAAACAATGTTTGGATAATAGTGTGTTTGTATATTTTGGGAATAGTAATGGCTTTACTTTTGAGTTTGTTTTTTGAAAACACAACATTAAAAAGTAGAAATCAAACTTTTATAATGGAGTTCCCAGACTATCAAAGAATTGGAGTAAAACAAATTTTAAAGACAATATGTGACACAACAAAGTCATTTTTAATTAGGATTGGTTCTTTGCTACTTGTATTATCAATAATTGTTTGGGTTTTAGAAAATTTTAGTTTTGATTTTTCCTATGTAAAACTTTCAAATAAGGCAAGTATGATAGAAACATTAGGAAAAATACTTTCTCCAATTTTTATTCCACTTGGTTTTTCATCTTGGGGAATAACATCTGCTTTGCTTGCAGGAGTAATTGCGAAAGAAATAATAATTTCTTCTATAGCGATATTTAATAATGTATCTTCAAACAATGCTAATTTTATGCAATCAGTATCAAACAGTTTAAAAATGGAAACAAGTATTGTTTATTTCACGCCAGCAAGTGCATTGTCTTTTATGGTATTTTGTCTGTTGTATACACCTTGTGTTTCAACAATGGCAGTACTTGGTAAAGAAATAGGTAAGAAATGGACATTTATTTGTGTTTTAATGCAATTTGTTATTGCTTATTTAACAGCAATGGTTACTTTTGCTTTGTTTAATCTTATTGCATATTTGGGCATGGCAAACTCTTTACTTTTGTTATTACTCGTTGCATGTGTTGTTGGAATATTTAAACGAATACTTAGTAAAAAGAAACAAAAAAATATTCATATAAACTGTAGTGGCTGTAATAGATGTAAATAATTTTTTATTTTTTGCAAAAACTATGCAAAAGAAGAAGGTTGTTTATGAATTTATATTTTATGATAAGTGGTTGTTTATTCTTTTTAGTGATTTTTGGAGTTCTTGATAGATTACTATCATTCTATGGACTAAATAAATGGCTATTATCGGCATTTTTATTACTATCTTGCGTATTTAGTTTGCTTCAAAATCTAGTAGTTGCAACTTTTATGATAAGTCTAAATTTTATAATTTATTTTGCAGTATTTGTTATATACTTGGTAAAAATTAAAAATGTAAAAAATTACTTTAAAACATTGTTTTGTTCGCTTATAGTAATTGCAGTGCTTATGTGTTACAGTGCCTTTGATTTGGCTGATTTTGAATATAGTTTTGTAGGAATTTATGTTTATGTGGCAATAGCATTGGGAATTATATTTTCTTTTGTATTACCAAATATAAAAACAACATATTGTGGAGTAGTATTTGGTAGTATTATTTTTGATTTGATATATTGGAAATTTTTTAATGGGTTTGATGGCGAAAATTATATTCTTATGCCAACAAATACTTTAACATTTATTTTTGTTACGGTAGCATGTTATTGTTTGTTTAATTATTTATTTTGTATTGTAAAGGCTTACAAGAATAAGAAAAAACAAGAAACTACAAATTAAAGGTTTAAAATCTATTGTTTATTTTGCCTAAATATGATATTATTTTTGCTATATAGGAGTACAAAATGGCAAAACCTTTAGTAGCAATAGTAGGAAGACCAAATGTTGGTAAAAGTACATTTTTTAATAAAATATGTGGAAAGAGAATTAGTATAGTTGATGACACTCCTGGTGTTACAAGAGATAGAATTTATGGTGATGCTGAATGGTGTGGTCATGAGTTTCGTTTAGTAGATACAGGTGGTATTGACCCAAATAGTGATGATGTTTTTCAAACAAATATTTGCGAACAAGCAAAAATTGCTATTGACCTTGCACAAGTTATTGTTTTTATTGTTGATGGTAGAGATGGTTTAACACAAAAAGACCACGAAGTTGCAGATATGCTTCGCAAGTGCAATAAACAAATAGTTTTGGTTGTAAACAAACTTGATAACTTTGAAGTTGAAAATTCTTATGAATTTTATGAATTAGGCTTGGGTGAGCCATTTCCAATTTCTTGTGAACAAGCAAAAGGTCTTGGGGAAGTCCTTGATGAAATTGTAAAAAACTTTGACAAGTTTGAAACAGAAGAAGAACCTGATAGCATAAAAATTGCAATAGTAGGAAGACCAAATGTTGGCAAAAGTAGTATAACAAACAGAATACTAGGATTTGATAGAGTTGTTGTTAGTGATGTCGCAGGA
>CAMEUD010000067.1 GCA_945937975.1 uncultured Clostridia bacterium | reverse complement strand
GATGTCAGAGTGGTCGAATGTGCTGGTCTCGAAAACCGGTATACCGAAAGGTATCATGGGTTCAAATCCCATTCCTTCTGCCAAAGACAATATTGCTGAATACCTTTATTTATAAGGTGTTCAGCATTTTTTATATTCTTAATTCGATTTTCTTTTATTTTTTCAAAATTTTCAAAATTTCGTCATTTTTTAGGGTCAAATTTGGAGTCAAAATTTATGTCTTTATTTTTTAGAAATTAGTTATGTAGATTAATTTGCCAACATAACAATTTTTTTTGTATACTTTAATATATTATTTAAGGAGGCAGTATGATTAGGAACAATTTGGTTAAGGTAGATATTTTTGACAATCAATTAGGTGTAATATCAAAAACTGATGCTCACAAATCACCAATACTTCATCGAGCATTTAGTGTATTTTTGTACAATGACAACAAAGAAATTTTAATTCAAAAGCGTGCCGAAAGCAAATATCATAGTGGCGGTCTTTGGGCAAATGCGTGTTGCTCTCACCCACAAAAAGATGAAAACATAGTTTTATCTGCAAAAAACAGACTTGCCGAAGAACTAGGCATTTCGGCCGATTTAAGAGAGTTGTTTACATTTACATATATGCATAAGTTTGCTGATGATTTGTATGAATACGAACTTGACCATGTTCTTATTGGAAAGTATAATGGCGATATAAAACTAAACTTGGAAGAAGCAAGCGACTATAAATGGATTAGTATTGACGAACTAAACAAAGAATTAGTTTCTTCGCCACAAAATTATGCAAGTTGGTTTATAATTTGTGCCCCACAAGTTGCTTCATTTCTTAAACATAACATTTGACAATATAAATTATTTGTTGTAATATAGAATTATCCATAAAGAGTGTGTAAGGGACAGCCCCTATGACCACACAGCAACCTATCTTTTGAAAAGGTGCTAAAGGCTGATTTCGATGGTTTATTTTTTGTTATATATATTCCATCGATTTCGATGGAATTTTTTTATGGAAATATATAATAAAAGGTAAAAATATATGAAAAAAATTTTAACAAGCGAGAGTGTTAATATCGGACACCCTGACAAAACTTGTGATTTTATTGCCGATTCATTTTTGGACGAAGCATTATCACAAGACCCAAACTCAATGATGGCAGTTGAATGTGCCATAAAAAACAACAAATTATTTATCTATGGTGAAGCTACAACAAAAGCAACAATTAACTATGATAAAATTGCAAAAAAGGTTTTGAGAGATATTGGCTACACACAAGACTTTGAAATAATCAAAGAAATTAGCAAGCAAAGTCCGGACATAAATCAAGCAGTTGTAAAACAAGAAATTTGTGCAAACGACCAAGGAATTGTGTTTGGATATGCAACAAACGAAACAAAGGAATATATGCCACTTCCAATTTTGCTTGCTCACAAAATTATGCAACAATATGATAATTTTAGAAAAACAACAAACAACTATTTTGCCGATGCAAAATGTCAAGTTTCCGTTGAATATAATGATGATAAACCACAAAATATAACAACAGTTCTTATATCGGTTTCTCACAGCAAAGAAATTGAATTGGAAGAAATAAAGAAGACTATAAAAGACAAAGTGCTGACACCTGTTTTGTTGAGTTACAAAAAAATGATAAAAAATACAAATTACATAATTAACCCTAGTGGTAAGTTTACTATTTGGGGTTCATTTTCCGATAGCGGGTGTGTTGGAAGAAAAATTGTTGTTGACACTTATGGTGGTCTGGCAAAAGTTGGTGGTGGTTGCTTTTCAAGCAAAAATGCTAGCAAAGTAGATAGAAGCGGTGCATATTATGCAAGATATGTTGCAAAAAACATTGTCGCCCACAAATTGGCTGACAGATGTGAAATTGGTGTATCATATGGAATTGGTCTAAAAAAACCTATTTCAATATACATTGACACATTTGGAACAGAAAAAGTCGAACTCAAAAAAATTTATGATTATGTCAGCCAAAATTTTGATTTTAGCCCACAAAACATAATTAGCGAACTCGACTTAAATAAACCTATTTATAAAAATACTGCTTGCTTTGGGCACTTTGGCAGAGATGAATTTTCATGGGAGAGAATTAAAAACTAATTCTCTTTTTTTGAATAGTTATTTATATATTCTTTCATTTTTTCGGTTTTCTCTTTATCAAAAACATACTCAATTCTTGGTTTTACAAAATTTGTTGAACCACGCTTTTCATCTTTATATCTTGGAATAAGTTGTATATGATAATGATTATTTGCACCATCACACATCGTACACATATACACCCTTTCACAACCATAAATTTGTTTTATGGCAATCATAAATTGTTTTGCAAATCTAACAATTTTTTCATTAAGTTCATCAGGTGCTTCACTCATATCGTGATAATGTGTTTTGCTTATAATTGACATATGACCTTTTGCTCTTGGATTTGCAACAAATAAACAATCAATATCTTTGTCTTCATAAATTCTTAATTTACTATCATCACCATAAACCCCACCATTTGTTTCTCTGTTCAAACAAGTTGGACATATACCCATATCAACTAACTCTGCAATAGGTAATTTTACTAATTCTTCAGTTGTCATAAATTCTCCTAAAATGATTATACAAAATATTTTTCTGTTATGCAATATAAAAATGCAGGCATAAATCTGCCCGCATTTTTATTATTTCATTTCTTCGATATAATTAACATATTCAAGAGATTGTATTGCTGAAATTATTTCAGTGTGAGTTTTGTATTTTTTCAATTCTGGACTAATTATCGTCAAACTTACACTATACACACTTAATCCCGAATTTAGATATGCAGAGTTTAATTCAATTTCATCAATTCTAAGTCCAAGTTCTCTTATTGTTGTCATAAAGTTTGGCAAACTACTTTTGTTATCCAATTCCAAATGGATTTCAAAATGATTTGAACGATTTTTCAAAAATCTCTCTGCTCCTGGGAGCAATGACAAACTACACAACAAGATTGCAAAACCTATAAGTGCAATAGTATAAAAACCAACACCAACGCACAATCCAATTATGCCACATGCCCACAAACTTGCCGATGTTGTAAGTCCTCTTATTTGACTTTTTGCAGAAAAAATAATCGAACTATTACTTATTGATGCAAGAGCAATAACTGCTCCAAGAGAGATGATTGGGAATGAAAGTCCATATGTTTCAATAAAAAATACATCAAGCATACTTGCTATTGTTGACGCAAGGCATATTACCATAAATGTTCTTAAGCCTGCCGAATGTCTTTTACTTGCTCTTTCACAACCCAAAATTGCTGACAAAAATATTGCCAAAAATAATCTTAAAAAAATTGAACCGACAGTTATCTTTGCTGACCACTCTCCCATAACTGTTGCTAATGGATCTATAATATTCATAAAATTCTCCTTTATAATCTTCTTCTTAAATTACGATTTCTAAAATCGTTGTAATACATTTCAAGGTCTTCTTCGCCCGCCTCGTTAAATGCATTTTCTTCTTTTTCTTCTTGTGAAATTTCAAACTTGTTTTTATTTGAAATGTTTTGAATTCTTTCAATCAAAAGTTGTGCAGCTGTTTTTTGCTCACCGCTATTTGTGGTTGGTGGAACATCTGTTGTAACATCTTCCAATTTTGTTGAATATGATTTTGATAAAAATAGTGACAATTTTGCACACGCAGGTCCAATCAATTCATAAAGCACACTTGATGCCAAAATTATTGTTTGCAGTGCACTGCCAAGCTCTCCACCAATTGTCCTTGCCCCCATTGCAGCAAGACCTATTGCGACCCCTGCCTGAGGAATAAGTGCCAATCCTAAATAATTACGAACTTCCTTTTTCTTCTTGATAGTCAAACATCCAAGATATGCCCCCAAATATTTTCCTATTATTCTTGTGAAGAAATAAATAAGTCCAATTGACCAAAGTGGAATTGTAAATACAGCAGTCGACCCAGCAAATAATGATGACAAATTAAATTTAAGCCCAGAGCTTACAAAAAATAACAGCAAGATTGGTGGACTAAAATAATTGACTTGAAGGAATAATTTTTCATCTTTTGACACATTTATGTATACCATTCCAATAATCATACAACCAAGCAATGGCGAAACATCAAGTAATGAGCCTATTGCACAAAAGACAAACAAAACACAAATAACAATAATAAGTCTATTATCTGAACTATGTTTAACTTTCATAAGCAATGCCAAAACAAATCCAAGTATTGCACCAATAACAAGGCATGCAAGATTTTTGAGAATTGGCAAGCCAACCACAGCAAAACTAAAACCATCACCACCATTCCCTGCCATTGCGACAGAAATTGCAACGCTGTAGGCAACCAAACTGACAACATCATCCAAGGCTACAACTTGAAGTAATGTGTCAACAAAATCGCCTTTTGCCTTTGTTTGCCTTATTGTCATAATTGTTGATGCAGGAGCTGTTGCTGACGCAAGAGCGGCAAGAACAATTGAGAAAGATAAACTTATATGTAAAATAAAGAACATTACAACAAACACAACAATTGATGCCATAAGTGCTTCAAATATTGTTAAAACAATTATTTTCCAACCACTTTTTTTCAATGTGTCAAGTTTAAAAAATTCGCCCACACTAAACGCAATAAATGCCAAAGCAATATCCGAAACAAAATCCATTTTTGTAATTATTCCACTTGGTACGAGGTTTAGGCAGTAAGGACCAATAATAATTCCAGCGATTATATAACCAGTAACATTTGGTAGTTTTACAAGTTTTGTAAGTCTTGTCAGCAAAAAACCAAATAACATCATTATTGCCAGTGAAACTATAATTTGAGTCACAAGAGATGTCTGTCCCAACATATCAACAAACCATGTCATATATACATTTCTCCTTTTATTTTTCTTATAAACTTAAAGTAAAAAAATAGTCACTAACAAAAATTTGTTAGCCACATATTTGTTTACTTTTTGTAAATACATACAACTATAACTCCTAAATTCACTTTTGTCAAGTAAGGGTTTTATCTTTTTTGAAATTTTGTTCGCGAATTATAATTTTTATGTTATACTGATTGTATGAAAATATTATCTCCAGCAGGAAATTTTGAAAGTTTAAAAATGGCAGTGTATAATGGTGCAGATGAAGTATATCTTGGCATCAGTAAATTTAACGCAAGAAACAATATACAGGGTTTCACTTTTGATGACCTTGATGAAATTGTTTTTTTTACACATATACACAATGTAAAAATTAACTTGACAGTTAATATACTTTTTAATGATGAAGAAATACTTGATGCAGTAGATTTAGTCGTATCTGCATATAACAAAGGTGTTGACTGTTTTATTGTTCAAGACATTGGACTTGCATATTTATTACACAAATATTATCCACAAATTGAAATTCACGCAAGCACACAAATGGCAATATGTAATTTGGAAGGTGCGCAATATTTATCACAATTTGGTTTTAAGCGTCTTGTTCTTGCTCGTGAAGTTTTACTTGATGAAATAAAACGAATAAAAGACAATCTTGATGTGGAAATTGAATATTTTTGTCAAGGTGCATTATGCGTTTGTTTTTCTGGGAATTGCTATCTTAGTTCTTATCTTTTTGATGCAAGTGGAAATCGTGGGAAGTGTAAGCAATTATGCAGACTCCCCTACACATTAAAAAAAGATGGAAAGGTATTAAAGGAAGGATACCTTCTCAGTGCAAAAGATTTTAATATGATAAAAAGATTAACTGACCTTAAAGATGCAGGAGTTGATGTAATAAAAATTGAAGGCAGAGCAAGACGACCTTTTTATGTTGCAATGGCAACAAGTGAATACAAAAATGCTATACTTAAAAAACCGATAAACGAACAAAATTTAAAACTTGCATTTAATAGAGATTATACTGCTGGATATTTTGATGGAAATGGAAAAATAATTTCAAATTATAATAACCATATTGGAATAAAAATTGGCGAAGTAAAAAAAGTTAATTATGGTAAAAAATTTAATGAAATATATTTTACAAGTAACTACGAATTATCAAAAAAATCTTCAATCAAACTTTTTGATGGAATAAAAGAAATTAGCACCATCTCATTATTTGACCTAAAACAAATTGATACAAACTTATATATGACAACATCAACTCAAAGAGCAAGTGTTGGGAATAATGTAAATATAATTTTAGATTATGAAAAAGAAACAAAGGTTTTAGCTTTTGAAAAGAAAAAAGATTTAAAAATTGAAATAAATGCCTTACAAAATCAAAAAATATATG
>CAMEUD010000066.1 GCA_945937975.1 uncultured Clostridia bacterium | reverse complement strand
TCTTGCAAACGATTGCGTAATTCTAACCACTTTTTTGCATTTTCTGCTTGTTTTTTAAGTGGCCCCATTTGTCTTTCAAGTTCGCTAATTATATCATTGGCACGAGTAAGATTATCTCTTGTTCTTTCCAACTTTCTTTCTGCATCAACTTTTCTTGATTTAAACTTTGCAATTCCTGCTGCATCTTCAAAAATTGTTCTTCTGTTTTCTGGTTTTGAAGAAATGATTTCTTCAACTTTACCTTGTCCAATAATTGAATAACCATCACGACCAATTCCACTATCATATAAAAGGTTTACAATGTCTTTTAATCTTACAGGTGTACGATTGATAAGATAGGCACTTTCACCACTTCTATATAACTTTCTTGTTATTGCAATTTCATCATTATCATAGTTAAAATATCTGTCAGAGTTATTAAAAATTAATGTAACTTCACAATAAGATAGACTCTTACGCTTTTCTGTTCCATTAAAAATTACATCTTGCATACTTGAACCACGAAGCAATTTGCTACTTTGTTCTCCAAGTACCCAACGAATAGCATCACTAACATTACTTTTCCCACAACCATTTGGTCCAACGATTGCAGTTATACCAGAATCAAATTTTATGTCTGTTTTGTCTGCAAAAGACTTAAATCCAGATAATTCTATTTTCTTAAAATTCATTTATTATCTCCTAGTTTATCTAGTATAATTTTTGCTGATTTTTGTTCAGCATCTTGCTTGCTGGAACTTTCTGCTTTTGCAGTAATTTCACCAAGTCTTGCTTCCACAACAAAAGTTGGATTGTGTGATTGACCTAATTTTTCCAATAATACATATTCAACTTTTTGTCCATTTTTTTGTGCAATTTCTTGAAGAAGAGATTTATTATCAATGATTTCTATATCTTCCACATTTTGAATATAAATATTTTCTTCAATAAATTGTTCACATCTATCTATGTTTGAATCCAAATATACACTTGCTGTGATTGCTTCAAACATATCACATTTTATTGATTTTGTAAGCACTTTACAACTTTTGCCAAGTTTGACATATTTTTCTACATTTAGTTTGTCAAAGACTTTGCTTAAATTATCTTCACTGACATAATGTGCACGAAGTTTGGTTAGCATACCTTCATTTAGCGATTGGTTATGATAAAAATGTTTTCCAACCAAAAAATCTAGTATGCTATCTCCCAAATATTCCAAGCGTTCATAGTTATCTTGGCTATATGAACTGTGTGTTAGTGCTTTTGTGATATTTTGTTCATCACGAAAAGTGTAGCCACCAATACTAATCATTTTTTGCCTCACCAAATTCAGGTATACTTTCTATCGCCTTTTCTATTCTTTCATTAACTTTATTTTGTTCAAGTTTTACAATTTGTTCAACAGCTGCACAAATTGTTACGCCAATGCTTGAACCATGAGATTTTATTATTGTTTTTTTGCAACCAACAAAATTTGAACCACCATATTTGTTATAGTCCAACTTGCTTTTTACTTTTTTGAGAGATTTTTTGGCAAGAAGTCCACCAACCTTTCCCCAAAAACTTGACATCATTGCATCTTTTATCATTCCTGTTGTGAATTTTGCTGTTCCTTCAATGCTTTTTAAAAGCACATTACCAGCGAACCCATCAGTAACAATAACATCATAATCACCAGTTAAGGCATCTCTTGCTTCCATATTACCAACAAAGTTTATTGGAAGTTGTTTTAACATTGGGAATGTTTCTTTTACTAGTTCATTACCTTTTTTATCTTCAACACCATTACTTAAAAGTGCAACTCTTGGGTTTTGAACACCAAACATTGCCTTAAAGTATTCTGAACCCATAAGTGCAAAATGGCATAAATTAATTGGTTTGCAATCAACATTTGCCCCACAATCAATTAGAACAACTTGTCCACCAGTTCTTGTTGGCAAAAGTGGTGCAAGTGCTGGACGAGAAACACCTTTCATTCTTCCAATTTTCAAAAAGCCACCAGTAAGTACTGCTCCTGTTGAACCAGCACTAACAAGTCCAAAACAATCTTCATTTGTTTTTAAATAATCAAGAGCTTTTACAAGTGATGATTCTTTTTTTGTTCTTATGGCAACAGTTGGAACATCATCATTTGTTATTATGTCTTTTGCATCAACAAGTTCCAATCTTGTTTTATCATATTTTTTTGTTTCAAGTATTGGATTAATTTTGTCAACATCTCCAACAAGTACAATGGTTAAATCTTTAAATTTATCAAGTGCAAGCATTGCCCCATCAATATTACAATTTGGAGCATTATCTCCACCAAACGCATCAATTACAATTTTCATTTTTTCCCTCAAACTACATAGCAAAAAAATTGCTACAATATAGCACAAATATTATTGCAAATTTTTACAAAAAAATCAAGTGTATGACAATAAAAAAATACACAGCACTTTTGTACTATGTATTTTTAAATATCACGAGTTAAAATGATAAAAATTATCTTATCGCACTCATAACATAATCAAAGTATCTATCATTTATTCCTGCCAAACTTAAACTTTGTGATTTGTTTGTAATATACTTTTGTTTGTCCATCATAACATCGTTTAATCTATAAAAACGGATATTCCCAAGTACCATTGTTGGAGAAATTACAGAAACTTGTTTTTGTAGTTCAATTTCAACCAAAAGATTTAATATTTCATTTTTACCAATAAAACTATCAAACAAAACTTCGCCATCATTTATATTTGGGTAAAATCCCTTATTTTTTAGATTATTAACAAACTTTTCACCTTCTACGATTGTACCATAGAAGTTTGAAACAGATAAATTTGCTCTGTTAAAGTTTTTAACATCAAAATTGCTTATACTAAATTGTTCAAAAAGTGGATTATTAAGTCTTAAATCAACTTTTTCAAATCTATCATCAAGGTCAAGAGAATGAACGATTGAAACATAAACTTCATTATCACTATTACCTAAGTTATTTCCATAAACATATTCTGTTTCTTTACCATTTACCAAAAATACTGAATATAACTTGCTTTGTTTGTATTCTCCAAACACTAATCTTTGTGCAAATTTATTAAACACTGGATGTTCAATAAACAAAGTTTTGAAAGTCTGCTTTGTATATCTTCTTCCACTGATAAAATTTTGATATAGTCTTGTTGTTTCTTTTTCAATTCTTTCTTCGCTAATATTAAATGGCAAAGATAAATCTTTTATTTCTTCACATGGTCTGTTTGTTACTTGTGCATATGCTTTTACGAATTCATCGTAATGCTCCATAAACAAATCAAATGTTTGCAATCTTGTAATCATTTCCAAAAATTTTGGTTTTTTGCTATATACCAAACATTTTGTAAGATAAACAGCTTCTTTTTTTCTGTTTAACCTATAAAGTGTGTACAAAAACTCATAAACTTTGCGTTCAAACATTCCATCACAGAAAAGTGAAAACATTCTTACACACCATTTTGCAGAATTTATGTCATCTTTATTTGATAACTTATCAAATAGCTTTTCAGCAAAACTGTTTAAACTATCTTTTTTGAATATTTGATAAAGTGAGTTAAGGCTAACCAAATTTAACAAATTATTTTCTTCTTTAAAGATATTTATTAGGTATGTTTTTTCTTGATTATTTGCCAAAGTGTCATCAATAAATTCAAGTGGCATATTATCAAATGCAACACCAAGTGAGCGTTCTTGAATGTCTGTTACCTTTTTTTGTGCAAGAACTTTGAAATGTTTGTATGTGCCAAAATTTAAAGTTTCTGTTATTCCAAGTCGTTGTGATAGAAATGACTTTATTTCTTCGTTTTTTTCTGTTTCATAAATTGTTTCAAGTCTTGTTTCTATGTTTGAGTTATTTTTTATTGCAGACAAAATTTTGATATAGTGAAAACGCTTTTCATCATCGCTTGGTAAATTTTTGTCAAAATAAGCCAAAGTGTCATTAATGTATGCTTTCAAGAATTGTTCGGCATGTTCTTCACTAATCTTTTCTCTTGAAAAATCATTAAACAAAATACTTATTGCTTTTTGTGTGTTAAATTCTAATAACAATGACAAGTATTCAAGTTCCAAAGTCTCATTTTGAGAAAATATATCTTCCAAATCGTGATTTTCTCTCATATAGGTTTGCATATATTCCATTGCAATATCATGCCAAACATACAATTTTGATTTTTCATCAAAAATTGACTTTAGGATTAATGGCAAATATAATTTACTTTCAATTTTACCAAACATTACTGTTTCAATAAATCTATCGAACAATCTTTCTTCCATATTATAGTCTTTTAGTTTGCTTACATAGTTTTGCATATCAACATGAGAAGCATACATTTTTGAAATAAACTCTTTTACTTCATCATATTTTCCCATAATAAGAAAAATTGTTGTGTAATTTACAAGTGCATAACTAAAATTATTTAATTGGAAAACAAGTTCACTTAAGTGTGAAACTTCTTTTATATCTTCACACATTTTGCTTTTTAGTGCTATGTATTCTAATTCTTCTTCATTCATTTTGTCCAAGATAGGTGTTTCACTTATATCATAACCTAGGACTTTTTTTGTTTGATTTACTAATTGCGTATAACTTCTTAAAACTTCCATTTTTTCTCTCTTTGTCATATTTTAACAAAACGAAAAGAAAAATCAAAAGGTTTTTACAAACAAAATATATATTTTGGAAGATTTGTGCTATTACAAATATAGATTTTTTTATCTTTGAACTGATTTTTTAAATATCCACTACTAAAACATTCATCAAGTGAACTTTGGAGCAATCTTTGAAAGTAGTCTTCATCTTTTATTGTGTTTAACTCTTTACAATTAAAATACTGTGCTTCAAGTGGAAAATAATCAAACATATTATTTTGTGTTGGCTTTTGTTCTGTACCACCCATACAAAGTGTGATTGCATTATCACATACATAGTAAAAAATAATGTGCTTAATTTCGTACGGAATTGGGTCATCTTCAACAATTTGCTCAAGCCAAAATCTTAGGTCTTCTATCATAAAATATTTCCCCTAATGCAAACAACGACAATACCACAAAGAATACTCAAAAACAAAAACACAAGTGAAAAGTTAAAATATGAAAATTTTAAATTAACAAGTTTTGCAGTTGAGATAACTTGTCTGGCAAGGTCCAAATCCATTTCATCAATTTTATAGTCTTTTGGTAGTTTGTAACTAACCTTCAATTTTTTACAATAACTTATGTCGCTATATTCTTTTATCGTTTTGTATAGCATCAAGTTATTTTTATTTACAACTTTTTCTTTGTGAGATACATGTACATTTCTTGATAGTAATGCAATGAAACTATAAATTATTGAAATAAGTGCAAGCAAAATGCAAGCACTTGACAAAATATTTAACACATAGTTATTGCTAAAAAAAGTACTTGCAAACGCAATGACTGCTGATGCGATTGTCATTGTTATACTATGCTTTGTTTCGGCATATTTTAAATCTTCAAAAAGTCTTTCATAAATATATTTTAATGTTTGTTTCATAAGTGTATTTTGTGCAATAATTTTTTATAAATACATTTCAGGAATTTCACACAAACTTATGCTTGCATTATACTTTATTGCAAATTTTTTTATTATAATTTCACTTATTGTTTTTATTTTTCCATTTGGCATCATAACATAAAAAATATTGAATTTATTTTTATTTAATTTTGCAATTAATTTATATATTTTTATATTTGAATTTATTAAAGTAAATTTTACTGGTTTCTCTTTATTTATACAGTATTCATCAATTATTTTGTATGATAAAAAACTGTATGATGAATATTTATTTGGTTCAATTATTCCCATAATTAAAAATATTGAAATTATTAGTAAATTTGTGTTAATTACTTTAAAAAATAGACCAATTATGAATGTTAAAATCAAAATAAAAGAAAAACAAATATTAAAAAATAAACATAATTTTATTGACCATTTTTTATCATATTTTTTTGAGAGAATTGCACTCAATATTCTTCCACCATCAAGTGGATAACAAGGTAACAAATTATACAAAAACATTACAACATTTGAAAGACAAAACAGATAAGAAATTGGCATAATACTAGGAAAAATCCACCAACTTGCAATAGTACAAATTGCAAGAATTGCATTTAGCATTGGACCTGCCATTGCAATTAAAATTTCATCATTATCACAAAAGTTATTGACCTTGTAATTCAGACAAACTCCATACGGCATTAGCACCATTTTATCAAGTTTGTAACCTAATTTTTGTGCAACAAAACTATGAGCTAGTTCATGCAAAATGACAACAAGCAAATATACAAGTAAGCTTTCGTAATGTCCAAATATGAGTAAAAAAACTATGTACAAAATAAAAAGTGGGTGCAACTTAAATTTCTTCATTACAC
>CAMEUD010000065.1 GCA_945937975.1 uncultured Clostridia bacterium | reverse complement strand
TACATTGTTACGATGTAGCTACCGTTGCTAGAAAATACTTGACCATTATCATCTGTTATTTCTGTGTCAATATAATTTCCTGAAAAACCTTCTTTAACTGATACAACAAGTTTTGTTTTTGCATTAAATATTGATTTTGATTGTTCATCTTTTTTAATTAATACATCTTTGTTTGTAAATGAACCATCATTTAAAGGTTGACTATTTCCATCATCATTTGTTTGAATAGAAATCTTTGTTGTTGATTTTGTTATTTCAAAAACGAACCATTGACTTCTTAATTTTTCAGTTGTTGTTTCTTTAATGCTTGATGCTTGACATGCTTCATCTGCTCCAATAATTGTTGGTGTGTATTTGTAAACAACATTTACAAGATAAATTCCTGCTTTTGTTAGTGGAGAGTTGTCATAATTTGTTCTTGAATTGTTTAAAATTGAATATGAGTTTGTGTCTTTGTTAAATTCAAGCATATAGTAAGCACTTTGTGTGTCAACTATTTCTGAATTATCTTTGTTGAATATTTCAACATTATACTTAAATTGAACAGGTGATTGATTTGTTTGTTGAATTGTTATTTCATTATTATTTAATTTTGAAAGAATAGTTTGTATATTTGTGTCTTGTGTGTTATTTAGGCTTGCATTGAATGTTGTTAGCAAATATGAAATATCTGTTATTTCATCTTGAATTGCACCTTGTGAATTTATGTTTTTAAATTCTTTTAACAAACTTGTTTCAATATCAGAATAATATAATTGGTATCCAAATATTTCCAAAAGGTCAACATATTTTGCATTTGTATTTTGTGAAGATTTTTCAATATCTTCAACAGTGCCATTAAATGTGTAAATGAAATTATAAGAAATTGAGTAAGTTCCCAAATCGTTGAATGTGATATAAACATAATCATTTTCATTATTAACTTCAAAATAAACAAGGTTGTTATCTGTTTTTACTTCTGTTCCATCAAACCAAATCTTTTGGGTGGCTGTGGTTTTTTGGAATGTTTTTGTTATTGTAAGATTAATATTCTTAAAGTTGACGGCAAGTCTTGGTAATTCTTTTGAACCATAATTAAAATGATAAATGTTATCATATGGCATTACAAGAGTTTTATCAACTTTGTTGCAGTTGCTGAATACTGTGTTTACTGTTGTTCCACTGTAATAATCAATATTTTTCAAAGCATAGAATGAATAGGTTATTGTTTGGTTAGATGATTCTCCATTTTCGCTTACAATGTAATCAATTCTAATATCATATTTGCCATATGGTGCATCTTTGTTTGGGTCATTAAAGGTGAGTGTTAATGAAAGAGTCCTCATACCATCGTGTGAATATTCGATTGAATATTTGCTTGTAACACTTGAGTTAATGCTTTGACCATTATAGGTGATATAAGGATTAATGAAATCAATTTGTTTTGATTGTGTTGGTTTCATCTCTGCCTTAATTGTATCACTGGCAGTTATGTATGCGACTTTTCCATCTTCAATAATTGTTCCAATGTCAGTTGAAGATGAATACTGTTTTATTGTGAATAAATCAGAATAATCTTCTGCATAAATATTGCTACTTAAATTAGAGCAAAAAATACTGCAAAAACACAAAGTTAATGCAAGAAAAATAAATGTTAAATATTTTTTATTTAATATTTTCATAGAGCCACCCCATTATTTAACAATATATTAACACATTTTATCATTTATTTACAAATATATTGTGCATATTTATTTAATAAATATTAAATATATTTAATATAATAATCAATAATAAGGCAAAAACTTAATAATTAAAATATAAATAAATACATAAAAAATATTCCCAATTAAATTTTGGGAATACTTTTTATTATAATTTAATTTTATTTTAGAAATCAAAATCATCAAAAACATTTGACTTTTTAAATACTTTTGAATTTCTTGCTTTTATATCATAGAATATTGCCATTTCATCAAGATGTCTGCTTGGAGCATATTCTTCACTTGCTTTTCTTTGGTCAAGCACAGGGTTCCTAAAGTATTGTGTCATTTGAGTCTTGATTGCTGGTTGGCCATAAATCTTTACAATATTAACATCAAAAGGTAATTGCCCAAGTTCATATGGTTCAATAAGTGGACGAGTTACAATTTGTGTTGAAATTGTTTTGCTTGCATCTCTATCATTCTTTTCACTTTGGTTTATTGATGTGTTTTGAGTTTTAAGTGTAACTTCACCACATATCTTTGAAAATTCTTCTCTTGTTTTTTGGTCTTCTGTTCCAATAAATATTTGAATATTACAGTTACCTTTAATTGTGTCGGCAACTTCTTTTGTATACTTGTTATCAAGTTGACTATAAGATTGAATAGCAAGTTCAAAGAATATTCTTCTTGAACGAGCAACTGTAATAATTGTATCCATTTTTTCAATCTTTGGTAAGTTTGCAAATTCATCAAGTAAGAAATATACAGGTCTTTGGAGTTGAAGATTTGGTCTTGCACTTGCAGTGTTAATTAATGTTTTATACATTTGTGAAATACACATTGTTGCAATAGAGTGTCTGCTTTCTTTTTCATCGGGAACTTTGATAAACAATACTGTTGGTCTATCTGTGAAATCTGCGAATGAAACATCAGTTGCACTTGTACAATAACAAATACCCATATCTTGGAATACTGCAATCTTTGGTTGTAAAACACCAAGGTAGCTTCTGGTGGTGTTTGGAGCATTGTTTACAACAGTGCTGGTTAGGGCAGGAACTTTACTTAAAACATCTCTGCCTGATGTGTATTGCTTTAATGTTTTCATCATATCATCGCCATCAACATCACGATAGGTCGCAATTTTTACAAGGTTATAAAAATTGAATTTTTCTCTTGTCATACCAAGTTCAGGGTTAAGACTATCTTCAAGCATTGCAAGCATAAGTCCATACAAGAAGTCTTGAGCACCACGCTCCCAGCCTTGGTCGGTTTTGCTTTCAACTGTAACGATTGTGCTGGCAATTTCACGAAGTTCGTTTTCTGCTTCATTAATCAGAAATTGTTTTTTTGCTTCCAAGTCTTGCATAAGTGCTTCTTTTGTCGGATATGCAATCTTTTCAAATCCATACCATGTGTCAGTGTATTCTTTTGCTATTTCTTTATATCCACCAACATCTTTTGGTTTTGCACCTTTATAAACTTTTACTTCATCTTCCAAGTGATGGGCTCTTTGGAACATCATAAATGAATTGTCCATAGGATTCCATCTTGTTGAAGAATAAGGATTTCTTAAATCAATAACAATAAGTCTGTAACCTTCTTCACGAAGTTGAATTGAGTGGTTGTTATAAAGTTCACCCTTTGGGTCAGTGATAACCATACAAGGTTTTTCTGCACTATGTGCGTAAACTCTTATGGCAGGGTCAAGTACGAATGTTGTTTTACCTGAACCAGTTGTACCAATAATAAGAGTGTGAATAGGATTGTACATGTTTATGTGCATAACACCGTTCTTATATAAACTTCTTATCATAACACCAGTTTTTTTAACCTTTGGAAGTTGTTTCCAAGTTGTTGGCATAAATACTGGGTTAGTGAGTAATTCTTGTTCGCTAACAAATCTTGCTTCATAGTGTTGGCTCATTTCGCTTCCACTTGCAGTTTTACCAGTGTATCCACCTTTGTCATCGGTATAAAATCTGTTTGTTGATACTAGGTAGGCGAGAACAGCCAAAAGTCCACAACCTAATATTACCAAAGTTGTTGTACTTGTAAGCACTTCAGGGAATGTGGGATTGTCATTTATAATAAAAGAAACAACCACTCCAATAACATAAATTATTACAAGTGCAATAAAAGAATTTTTAAATCTCTTTTTCATTATTCCTCCAAAAATATATATTGATAATATTTTATATTAAAAATATATCTATGTCAAACTATTTATTATATGCGGATTTATTTTTATATCTTAAATACAATGCTCTGCATAAAAATAAAAATATTTTTTATGCTTTAAATAAAAATGAATAAAGCGATGCATGATAATATTGAATTTAATTGTTAGTTTTATTGATAACAAAGGACTAGTAAATGTGAAAATAATCAATGAAACTATTAATATTACAGTTGTTAAAAAAACAGAAAATAATTATTTTATAAGTTTTATAAAAAAAATTAAAAAAATTTTAAAAAATGTTTGGCAAATAGAAAAATATATGATACTATTAAATCGTAAAATAAATTGCAAAGCGAATAATTATTTTATTTAATGCAAATAAATAATTAAATTTAGGAGGGAATTATGAATTTATTTTTAACAAAACTCACTACATATATGCTTGGGTTTGGGAAATCTGCAAAATTAGCAAAAGAATTGGATCCAAAATGGCAATGGGTAAATAATATAACCAATGCAGTTGATTCTGTATTATGGCCATTACTTATCGTTGTTGGAGCTGCTGGAACAATTTATGCTGTTGTTCTTGGTGTTAATATGGCAAGAGCTGATTCAACAGAAAAGCGTGAAGAAGCAAAGAAAAGACTTATCAATGTTATCATTGGTATTGCAATCACAATTGCACTCATCTTATTCTTCAAGTTGCTTACAAGCACAATTATCCCATCTCTTCTTCCAGATGTAGCTGGTGATGGCACAGAAGGACAATAATTGATAATTTCCAATTAAATAAAAATTTAGGCTCGACATTTGTCGGGCTTTATTTTTTTGAATAAAATTTATTTTAATCATCTAATATTTTATTATTAATAATAAAAAAAATAAAGAAAACTATGTACATCTTGGATTTTATTTGTTATAATATGTACAAATAGTAGAAAAATATATAGGGAGAAGAAAATGTCGAGTTTATTATTAGATGTTTGGGAAAGTATGTTGGCAGGTGTTGGAGATTTCTTTAGTTTTATTCCACAATGCTTATACTTCATTTGCGCATCATGTTTGCAAGTAATTGATTTTACACAATTATTGTTCAGAAAAATTATTGGACTTGATACATATTCATTTAATGGAACAGTTGCAGTTAATCCTGTAGACTTTGGCGATGGCTCAAGTGGAGATTTGGTTTTACAAATATTGCAAAAGATTTTTTTGAATGAAGATTTCTCTGTTTTAAAAACTGCATTTATTAGCATGTTGATTTTAGGCTCAATACTTCTAGTTATCACAAGTATTACTGCCATTCTTAGAATGGAATACAATCCAAGCAAAAAACCAGATGGTAAAAAAGATTGGGGTAAGGGTGGAATAGTTTGGAGTATGATTAAAGCTGTTGTTTCATTCTTTGCAATTCCAGTAATCTGTTATTTTGGTGTATTTATAGGCAACATTGCTTTATATGGTTTAGATCAGGCGACTTCTCCAAGCAATACAAATCTTTCGGCATTAGATGATTCTGTTGTAAAAAATTTACGACCTAGTATAAGTACGGGCAGTACAACTTCATATGATTACTATATATTTTGGGGGCAAATAAGTGAATCAAAATTTACACCAATGTCTGGCAGTGCTATAAGATTAAGTTTGTATTCTGCAAATAAAGTAAGACTTGATGATTCATTTTATCAAGTCCTACAAGAAGAAAATACAGCAGAAGGAGCAACAATCAACTTTGGAATTTTAAATCAATATAACGATGTTGAGCATACAGCAAATGCAATTGATACATTATTTATGCTCAATGCAAGATTAAAAACTCCACAACAAATTAACACAGCACATCAAGGTAATGTTTTATTTAAACATCAAGGGACTGTTGAATATTTTAATAGATACGATGTTGGACTTGTAAGTTATTATTATAATCTATGGTATTTTAACTGGCCAGTGGCAATCGCATTTATATTAATTGCTGGAAAAATATTCCTAAATCTTATTTTTGGCTTGCTTGGAAGAATTTATATGGTATTTGGGTTACTACTTGTAAGTCCAATTGCAGCATCAATGTGGCCACTTGATGGTGGTGGAGCAATTGGTGGTTTTAGAAAAAAATTCGTATCTACTGTTGCAGGAGCATATTCATCTATCGTTGCAGTGAACTTATTTTACTTAATATACCCAGTAATTAATTCATTCTCATTCTTAGGAGCTGGTGGTGTATTTGGTGCAGCTGATTACTTATTCCAATTATTCTTCATAATAGCTGGACTTCTTACTATAAAGAAATTTGATGGAATGTTTGCAGGATTTATCTCTGGTGAGAGTATAATGGATTCTGGAGAGAAACTTGCTGGTGATGTTATGGGTACCGCAGCTCAAACTTTAGGTGTTGCAACAGGTGCTGCAAAAGTTGGCATTGGTGCTGCAAAATTGTTGGCTTCACCAATTTCAGCTGGCATTGGTGCTCGCAAGAACTATAATGATATGCGCCGTGCAAGAAATAAATTTGACAAGGCCAAGAGTAGTGAATCTGGACAAAAGGCAGCAAAAACTGATGAAAGTATTAATTCTGATGTAATGAATTCAATGAAGGGTACAGATGAGTACAAGACTGCTCTTGCTAAAGAAGAAGCAGATTTGACAGACAAGAAAATTGATGAGGGCTATCAAGAGTATATAAATGCTGGTGGAACTTTGTCACAGGAAGACTGGAAAGACACAGGTACTGATGCATCTTACGAAGCTGCTGAATCGGCATGGGGAGAAAGAGCAAAAGAACTTGGAGATAGGGGTACTGATGCTATGCCAAAACTAAAAGAGTCGTTTATGAG
>CAMEUD010000064.1 GCA_945937975.1 uncultured Clostridia bacterium | reverse complement strand
TTCGGCTTCAACTTGCAATGCTTTGTCTTTTATTTCTTTCTTTAAACATTTACCATACAAAACAATACTTTTTAAAAATAAGTTTGGATTTCTATTTAATGGGACATTATTTTCTTTTAATATTGTAGAATAATCACCCATAAAATCAAATGTAATAATATTAGTTTCATTAATATTGCTAATAATATCCATCATATCTTTTTTATAGTTAAGATTAAAGTTTTTTTGCATTGCCAAATTAATACAAACCTTTGATAATACATACTTTTTTGTTAAATAGAAATATTTTGCATAATAGTACTGCAAAATACCAAATTCAGCATCATCTTTCGCAACTTGATATGCATTTTCCAAGCACTCTTTTAACTCATCAACATAATTATATTTTGCAAATATATACATTGCCCTTTCGTAATAAACAAAGTTCATTGGTGAGCAATATATAGCATGCTTAATACATTCTATCGCCTTTTCAACATCTTCAAATCCCAAACATACGGTTGAATAATTTAAGTAAATAATGCTTTCACCACTAGATATAAATGGACCTTTAAATTCAGGATTAGTCATTGAATATACATAAAAATCAAATGTTGAGTCAAAAGATATAAAGTTTTGTGGTAAATCGTAATACCACAATGCTTTATTTACATAAAAAAGTGCCATTTCGTATTTTTTTTGGCTTATGTAACTATTAAATTTTTTTGCATAATACTCAAAAAATTCAATATCAATTTTTACTAATAACTCTTTGTAATCTTTAAAAATATCTACATTTTCTTCACAAAATTTTTTTAACAATTTTGCCATCTCTAATTTGTCAAAATACTCTTCTTCGTTTTGTGGTTCTTCATTTAATGTATCTACTAACAAAGCGAAATCTTTTTCAGGGTCCCCACAAAAACTCTCTATTATCTCGTGTAATTTTTTCATACTTTATATATTAACATATTTATTCATTGTTGTAAAATTTACAACTAACAAAATTAACTATGATTTGTTCATTATTATCATAATTGTGTATAATACAATAACCTTACAGTGATTAAAACTAAAAAAAATCTATTAGTTTTTACTAATAGATTTTTATTTTATATTCGGCTTATTTATAAGATTTAATTTTTTTCTTTGTTAAAATCATATAAACTACTGCACCAGCCAAGATAAGAACTGCTACGCAACATGCAACTATTGCTATAATTTCGCTTGTTTCAAGTCCATTGTTTTCTTGTTCATTTACTGTGAATGTTCTAACAACTTCTCTCTTGTTACCATTCTTTTCTGCTGAGAATGTTACTGTATATTCTCCTGCTGATGTGATTGTATATTCAAACTTTCCTTCTTCATCTTCATAGTTGTTTTTTATTGTTGTTCCTGTTGTTGTGTTCTTTACTACAACCTTTAATTCACTTGTTGGAATTACTTCTCCCTTTGAATCTGTTATTGTTATCTTTGATACATCTATTGTTAATTTATCATCAAGTTTTACTTTTGATGGAATGATGTTGTCATCAAGGTCGATTGTTGGAGCAACCATATCACCAACTTTGATTGAGTAACTTACTGTTGTTACATTCTTGTTTGATGATTTGTCATAAGCTGTGTATGTTACTGTGTATTCTTCATTGTATCTTAATGTTACATAAAGATTTCCAGCATCTTTTGAATTATCTTCAAGATGTTCATTGTACTTTTTAAGTTCATTTGCCATTTCACTTGCTTTGATTGTTCTTGAATATGATTTTGAAGATATTACTATCTTTGATTCTTCCATATCTATTCCAGATACATCGTTTGCACTGAATACTGGAATTAATACTTTTGAATCTTTGTCATATGATGCATTTAAGTTCCAATCAACAAAGATTTCTGGTTTTGTTGCGTCTTCTACTTTGATTACAAATTGTTTTGTATCAAGCACTGCTGTTTCTCCAACTTTGTTCATTGTATATTCAATTGTGTATGTTCCTGCTTTCTTTGGTGTAAATCTTTCTTTATTCGCAAATGCAAGTCCACCCTTTACATTGATATGATATTCATATTCATCACTTGGAAGTGTTGGGATTGGAAGTTCAACACTTTCACCAAGTTCAAGTTTTCCATCGTTGATAGCATCTGGAAGTTTGCTAAACTTTGGTTCTGTTACAACTGAACTTTCTGTTACTGTTGTATATTGGTAAATATTTATAATATTATTTCCTGCATCTGTTATTTGATAAATAATCTCATAATTTCCTGCAAGAATTGCATTCAATTTTGCTTGTCCAATTGTATATGTGTTTCCTGAACGAAGAACTACTGCATCAATTACATCTAATTCTTGACCACTTGTAAGTTCTTTTGCAAAGATATCTACATTTACATAATCAACCAAATCATCATTTACAACTAATGTTGGTAATGTGATTTCTGTGTTTTGTGTGTATGTTGCTTCCAATTTATCTATACTTGCGATATCTGGAGCTTGTGTATCTTTGTTATCTCTGATTAAGATTTCAACTTCATCAAAACCATATTTAAAGCCATCGTATGAGTCAATGCTATCTGCTTTAACAATTTCTCCGTTATTTTCTGAACTTGTCATTGGAGCATCGTTTTCTGCAACAGCTCTAAGTCTTAAACTGCTTGCACCTTCTACTTTGTTTAATGGAAGTTTATACTTTCCATCATCATCTGCTTCAAGAACTGTCCATTCTGTTTCATTATTGAACTTGTACATTACATAACTATTCAAGCTATCATCATGTGTGGCACTTGATTCTGGTTTTGTGAATGTTACTGTGCTATCACTTGACATTGAACGGCTGAAGTTTGTTTTAAATTCGATTGTTGGTTTGTCTTCTGCTGAGAATATAAATGATGAATCAACTTTAAATGAAAATCTTGTTATTGTTTCATTTCCTTGACTATCAACTGCTTTGTAATACATTACATAGTTGCCATCTTCAAGGTCTCCACCATCAACTTGATTTTCTCCAAGTTCTCCTGTTCTATTAAATACAACTTCTTTTGTAAAGATATCTTTATCTTCACTATTTGCATCTGTGTATATATCTTTTTCTGATGATGATGAGTTATCTTTTCTAATATATCTTGTAAGTGTAAGGTCGCTTAATTTTGTATCACCTTTATCTTCTGCATATATAGCTTTTAAGATAACATTTTTACCATTTTGGTAATTTTGTTGAATCTTGTATGATACATCTTTAATGTCTGCTGTGTTTTCTTTGTTATATGCATCTGCAACAACAATTTCTGGAGCTTTTGTATCTTTTACGCCTGTTATACTGAATGATGCTGAAGATTCTTTTCCAAGAGCATCTTTTACAACATACTTAAATTCATAAGTAGCATTTTTTGCATCATATTCTGTTCCATTGATTGTGTATGCTTTCTTTGCTGTAAACTTACCATCACTGATTGTTTCACTTGTTACATCTTTTAAGCCATCTTTTGTTAAAAGTTGTGCTGTGATTGTATAGTATACTGGTGTTTCTTCACTTCCCATTTTCCCAATGATTGTTGGAAGTGTTAATTCTGTTCCAATATCTGCACTTGTTGGAGTTGTTGTTGAATATGACAAAGTAAGTTTATAATCTTTCTTATATTCCTTTTCAAATACTGTATCACTTAATACTTCAAATTCTTTTGTTACAGTGTTTAAAAATTCTCCATTTGTTGTTCTTGCTGTGTATTGAACAGTGTACTTACCTAATTCCAATGATGTTATGTTAAGTTTTCCTGTTGCTTCATCAACTGTTATGCTTTGATGTGATGGTGATGACACCTTTATTGTTATATTGTTTTCAACTTCGCTAACACCTTCTGCAAATTTAACTTCTGCTGTTGGAATATATATGTTTCCTGTGTATGATTGATATACATACTTTGGCAAAATTCTTTGTGTGTTGTCTTTTAAAACAATTTCATTTTCACTAACTTGACCTTCAACAGTGTATACAGCTGAATATGTTTTCGCATCTTCACCTAAACCTTCTGTATATGTGTATGTGATTGAATATTTACCAATTCTTTCAACTGTGAATTTACCATTGTCTATTTCAACTTCTTCACCAATTGGGCTTGTTACTTTGATGTTTGAACCTGTTAGTGTTGTTTCTGTTGAACCTAATACAAATTTTGCTGTTGGAATTGTAAATGTTGAACCAATTAATGCTGTTGTTTTTGAACCATCAACTTTTAGCACTCTATAATCTGCAGTTTGAAGTTCTTCTGCAAAAATAAATGTGCCGTTATTATTTGTGTTTTTATTATCAACTAAAGCTACTACTCCTGTACCAACTACTGATGCTGTAGATGTTGCAAGTAATGCTAATGCACATGCTTTCTTGATTGACTTTCTCATTATTATGCTCCTATTCTAATATTAACAAATAGAGTGTATACTATAACAAATTTTTTGTCAACGAATTAACAAAAAAAATTGCTTAACTTTCACATTTTGCCTTCAAAAACTATATCACATATTCCATTTGTCAGTATTATTTTTTGGAAAATACAAAAAGTTATTGTGTCTATTTTTGTCAAAAAAGGTTATTGTTTGTAATAAAAGCATTTTGGTATAACAAAAAAAGAAAAGGCTCAAATATTTGAGCCTTTTCTAAATTTTTCTTTAGTTTCCACAAGGTGTGTTATTCGAACAACCACAGCAAGAAAGTAATAAGAGTAAGAATATAATATTCATACAATCACCACCGAACAAAGTTGTGTTGTCGCAACCACAAATTGAAAGTAAGAACATAAGCCATACTAAATTACAAATGCAGTTATTGCCACCATGTGTCATATTGCCAAGTCCACCAAAAATGTTCATCTATGTACCCTCCAAAAGAATTTTATCTTATATGTAAATTATTTTATCTTTTGTACTCTTTGGTTTTTTCTTTTGTCATATCATAATATGAACATTATTCAAATTTGTTACATTGTACTCATTTTTTCTAATATAGCATTTTTTAAGTCATCAATACCAATATTGTTTTTTGCTGAAATATATATACCATCTGTTTGTTCTTTACTTTCAAGCTTATCACATTTATTATAAACTTTTATTATTGGGCTGGTTATTTTTAAATCATCTAAAACTTTATCAACAACATCTATTTGTTCTTTGTAATACGAATTACTTGCATCTATTACATGCAAAATTAAATCAGCATCTTTTGCTTCTTCCAAAGTTGCAGAAAAAGCATCTACCAAATTGTGTGGTAATTTTGAGATAAATCCAACAGTGTCTGTTAAGATGAACTTATTTCCTTCATTAAGCCAAACAGTTCTGCTTGTTGTATCCAGAGTTGCAAAAAGTTTATCATCAGCATAAATTGATGATTTTGTTATCAAATTTAAAAGAGTGCTTTTCCCAGCATTTGTATAACCTACTATTGCGACTTTAAAAATAGGGTTTTGTTGTCTTGCCTTTCTTTGCACTTGTCTGTTTTGCTTTACTCTTTCAATTTCTTTTTCTAATCTTAAAATATTATTTTGAGCAATTCTTTTATCTAGTTCAAGTTTGGTTTCACCAGGTCCACGCATACCAACACCACTGCCACCAAATCTTCCACTTGTTCCAGAAATACCAGAAAGTCTTGGTAAGTTATATTTTAATTGTGCAAGTTCAACTTGTAATTTACCTTCTCTGCTTTGTGCTCGTTGTGCAAAAATATCAAGAATAAGTGTTATTCTGTCAATAACTTTTACTCCCCAAATATCAGATAAATTTCTTACCTGAGAACCAGAAAGTTCATAATCAAAAACAACAACATTAACATTGTTTTTTTCAAGTTCATCTTTAATCTCATCTATTTTCCCACTACCAATAAGCGTTGCTGGAGTTACCTTTCTTACCATTTGAAAATCTTGACCAACAACATTAAGCCCAGCAGTTTCACACAAACTTTTTAATTCTTTTAAAGAAAGGTCAACATTTTCTTTATTAGAAAAAGTTACTCCAACCAAATATGCGTTTTCAATTACTTTTTTTGTTTCTGTGAACATAATATCACCACCTTTGCGTGTATTATACCACATAAAACTAGTAGTTTCAATTATTTTATGTTTTTAATATCAATTCCAAAGTATCAACATCAAATAACGCATATTTTGTTTCAAAGTCTGTAGTTAATATTTTTAATTTCCAATAGTAGACTGTTTTTGTATTATAGCCTTTTGCAATAGTTAAATAACATTCAAAATTTTTGTGTTCATTTAATTTATCTAGTAGATAAGTTTTATATTCATTAACACATTTTTCTTTTGCGTCATTATATGAAAAATTAAATAATTTTGACACGCATTGTAAATTATAATAATTATCATTAATATTTTCTATATTTATATATAAATTATCATCGTATATTTCATTTAATTTTATATCTTCAATAAAACTATTTTTAAATGGATTTTTAATTAATTTATATTGTGAAATATTATTATTAATCTTTAAATTAATAAAAATATAATTTGAATTAATATCTCGATTTTTAAATTGAATTTCAAGTAAAGAATATTTTACATTTTTGGAAGGTTTACCATTATCATAAAAAGGTTCTTCCCTTTCACCAAATGACAACTCGACTTCAAATTCATCATTATTTAGTATATATAGTGAATATTGAATTTGTGAAAAAACTTTATCTGCATTAATATTAGAAAATGAATAATTTTTTATAAAGAATGTTAATATAAA
>CAMEUD010000063.1 GCA_945937975.1 uncultured Clostridia bacterium | reverse complement strand
TAATATAAAAACAATAACAAATATAATGATTAAAAATACTTTTTTCATATATTATATATATTCAGAAATAATAATTTGTAGCATAAAAAAATTCTAACCAAATCGGTTAGAATTTTTTGTTTATCTTTCATTTTCAAAAGTGTTTGGTTTGCTTAATTTGTCAATATCTTTCATACTTACCTTTAGCACATTGTTAATAAATGGAGTCAAACTTGTTGCATTGTAATTATCTGCAAGGAATTTGTTTACAAGTGTTGAAATTGTTTCGCCATTTGTTGCTTTTATTGATTGCTTATCTTTGAAGATATCAAGGATAATTGATTCTCTTAATGTAAGCAATGAATTTGCAAATTTGCTTGCTTGCAATTCATCAGTACCTTCTTTTTGCGCAATCAATCTATTAAGGTCATCAACAAGTTGACTTGCGTCAAAATGTTTATTGTTTTCATAGTAAGCAAGTATATCTTCAACAAACAAGTGCCTACGTTGCATTTTTGCATAAACCTTTCCGGTTTTGTTTGCATAACCACTCATAACAACAACTGATTTTGCCATATAATTTTTAAATGCTTTTAAGCTAACTGTATCAATATATTTTCTTGCATCCTTTTGTGTTAATATAACTTCTTTTGTTGCCGGTTCAACCGATTCTTCTTTCTTTTGTTGCGATTTATTTTCACCGGAAACCACTGCATAACTTGTTGGAATTTTGTAATCAACAAATGGTGGGATATCATGATTTATTGTAAAGTATTGATAATCTTTCTCACTTTCTTTTTGTGAAGTAGTAATATTAGCTAACTTATTTTCTACTGCTTTTTCGTTATTACCTTCGTCTTGTTTTGATGCAGTATTATCTTTTTCTTCAACAGCGTCTACTTCTTTTTCTTGAAGTTTCAACTTACTTCCAAGCAAGGCTTCTTCATAATTTGTAGGTTCTGTTGAATAAGCAAAACCGCATTTTTTTGCGTTTTCAACAACTTCGTCCAAAGAAATTCCCATTTTTTCCAAGTTGTATATTGCAGTTCTCATTCCAAGCCCTGCCAATTGTTTCAATTTGTCTGAACCCGGTTCAAGTGTGCACAACACATTTGATAATTGCAATTTTAATGCATTTTCTATGTCGTTATTATTTTTTACATCGCCATAGTTTATTGCTCTTGACATAAGTATATCTGCATATAGTGTTGCAACAAGCATTTCTTTTGAAGTTAATTCAACTTTATCGTTTTTTGCAAAATATTTTACTGTTGCATACATAATCTTGTCTAAAATTTCAGTAACTCTTTCTTGTTGTGAAACGCCATATTTTGATTTTGAAATTGAATTCAAATATTTTGTTATCTTGATTTTGCCTTTATATCTTATTGGTGCAACCGTTTGTTCCTTATGTAAGAACTTTCTGCACATATTCAAAACACGATGAGCTTTGTCTTTTAGCATGCCAACAAGTTTTGAGCCATTCTTATAAATGATATGCTTTTTGGCATAATTAAGTTCTTTGATTTTTATTTTGTATGAATTTGAAATATTTTCAATCAAACTATTGTATGTTGAAAAAGTTGTATTACCTGCAAATAAACTTTTCTTTTTTGAAGCGTATGTATCAATGAAAGGCAACCTTAGTCCTTGATTAAATGAATTTGGTGCTTTTAGGGCATAGCAAGAATATTTTTGATTCCCACCATCTTCATTAAGTGCCACCATATCTTCATTTATCTTGGCGTTTAATGACCAAGTGTTGTTCCAATCGTCAAAAGATTTCACACCAGAGTTTGCAATAAATGCAATATTTGAAGATTGCATTCTTGTGATAATATCTCTATAGTTGCTATTTCTTTTTGCAAGCAAGAATATTGCGTCCTCACCCGTCCTTTCATATTCTTCAACATCTTTAAGCATTTCTTTTGTCAATCTTGATTTGTCAACATTTAACATAATACTCACCTCTATCTATATTTACAATATATTTTAACACATTATATAATAAATTACAATACCCATTTTTATCTAGAGAGTTCCATTTCTTGGTCTTTATTTTGCTGATTATTAAATTGTTGTTGTGGCATTTGTTGTTTTGGTTGTTCAGTCTTTATATCTTCCTTTACATCATCTTTTTGTTCGACATTAATAAATCGCATTAAACCTACGTATTTCCCCATTCTCATACCAAACATAATTTCTTTATTGATTAACACTTTATTATTTTGATTTAACTGGGAAAATGGGGGATATTTACCACCAGCATTGCCACTTTGACTATCTAAATGAGAATTTTCATTCTCAAATTTCCATAAAGATTCAAAATTATAAGAACTGCTATTTTTTTTGTCATCTTGTTTCTTATTTTTGCCATCTTGTTTACCTTGATTAGGTTTTATAATAGGCTTCTTTTTTGCCTCATCTTTTTTTGCAACGACTAAACTAATGCCTTTGAATTTATCTCTAAACATTTTTATGAATTGTTGATTAACTTCTTCAATTTGTTTTTTATATTCAACAGAAAGTTTATCAACATTTTTATATAAAATTTTATCTAAAATATCTTTAACTTTTTGCCAGTACATCGGGTCTAACTTATCTACTGACATTTTTGAAATTTCTTTTTTGAATATCTTTAAAATTTCATCACCGCTTGCACCACTTGCTTTTAGAATTTTTAATATATCTTGAATATATTTTTTGTTTTGTGCCATTAGTGGTAGACTCATTGCTTTAAGTTTTGCTTTTTTGTCCATCAACAAAGTTTCAAATTTTAAAGCAGTTGTTTTTATATCTTTACCTTGACTTTCATCTTTTGTTGTAAGATTAAAAGCTTTTTTAAACTTTTCTAAGAAGGTGTTATCATTTACTTCATTATAATTGATTAAAAATGTATCTAGTTCTTGTTTATCACCATACAAATCAAAAGTTTCCAACAAGTATAGACTAGCAAATTTTTTATTATTTGGAATATCAACGGTAAAACGAAATTTTAATTTAAAAGTATTATTTGGAGTACAGAGTTCACACAATGCTTCATTTTCTTTATATGAAGACAACATTTTTTTTGCACTGACGATTTCTTGAATTGCATCTTGAGATACAACATATTTGTCATCATCATTAAATGTTCCAACAAGACCTTGAGATATTGCTAAATTTTCTCGCAAAAATCTTTGGTAATCTGTCATATGTACTCCTTTTTTAATATTTTACTACATTAACTATTGTTTTGCAATATTTTATTTAAGTGATAAGTTTTCCAACTTTTGTTGTTGGTCATGCTTTTGAAGTTCACTAATCATATCATTTAGGTCGCCATCTAAGAATGTATCAATAGAGAATACAGAATAGTTTATTCTATGGTCAGTAATTCTACCTTGTGGGAAGTTGTAAGTTCTTATTCTTTCACTTCTATCACCTGTACCAACTTGATTTTTTCTATTTTGAGAATATTCTGTATCTATTTGAGTTTTGTAGTAATCATACAATTTTGCTTTTAATAGATTCATTGCTTTTTCTCTGTTCTTTATTTGAGACCTTTCATCTTGACATGTTACAACAATACCTGTTGGAAGGTGTGTCATTCTTATTGCACTATCTGTTTTATTAATATGTTGACCACCTGCACCACTTGAACGATATGTGTCAACTCTTAAATCTTTATCTAAAATTTCAAAATCTACTTCTTCAATTTCAGGAAGAACTGCAACAGTTACTGTTGATGTATGAACTCTACCTTGCGATTCTGTTTCTGGAACTCTTTGAACTCTATGGACACCACTCTCATATTTCAACTTACTAAAAGCATCTTTGCCACGAATTGTTAAACTACATTCTTTAAGTCCACCCAATTCAGTTTGTTCAAGTTCATTTACTTCAACTTTCCAACCATTTCTTTCTGCAAATCTTACATACATATTCATTAATGTATTAGCAAAAAGTGATGCTTCTTCACCACCTGCTGCAGGACGAACTTCAATAATAACATTTTTATCATCATTTTCATCTTTTGGTAAAAGTAAAATTTGGATATGACTGTTAAGTTCTTCAATTTCTTTTTTTGTGTTTTCTATATCTTCCTTGAACACTTCAACCATTTCTGGGTCAGTTTCAGTTTTTACGATTTTCTCACTTTCTTCCAAATTTTTCATAAGCTTTGCGAGTTTGTCATGACATTCTGCTATTTCTTCAATGCTACTTCTTTCTTTTACCAATTTTTGCCATTTTTTGTTATCGGCGATAATTTCTGGGTCTACAACTAATTTTGTAAGTTCATCATATCTTTGTTTAATTTTTGCTGTTTGTTCTAACATTTTTCTTCCCTTTTGTTTTTAGTTTTGCGATTATTACTCTATCATTGTTTGAATAATCTTTTATACATTTAATATCTTCAAAATTTTCACTTAAAAGATTTTGTACATCATCTTTTTGATTGTATCCTATTTCCAAAAATAACATTCCATTTTTTGATAAATAATGTGGAGAAATATTTGCTATCTTTTTATAAAAATACAATCCGTCTTTACCGCCATCTAATGCTAATTTTGGGTCATAATCTTTTACTTCAACATCAAGATTATTTATCTCACTTGATGGTATATACGGTGGATTACTTACTATAATATCAAATTTTTTATTAATTTTCAAGTCGTCAAACATATTAGATAATACAAAATTTATCTTCACATCATTATTTTTTGCATTTTCTTTTGCCACCAATAAAGCCTTTTTTGAAACATCAACTGCTGTCAATGTTGCATTAACATTTTTTGCAATACTTATTGCAATAATTCCACTGCCAGTGCACATATCCAAAACATTCATCTTTGGCTTGCAATATTTTAAAGCATTTTCCACCAAAATTTCTGTATCTTGTCTTGGAGAAAGTACATCTTTTGTAACGATAAATTTATAGCCATAAAATTCCGTTCTACCAAAAATTTTTGTTATTGGTTCTCCCTTTATTCTTCTTTCAACACATTTGTCAATTTCTTGTTTTTGTTTGTTTGTTATTTTTGTTGTAAGAAGAAGTTGTGAACGCTTTATGTTTAACACTTCACAGATTAGAAAATCTGCTTCACTTTCATCTAAAATACCAGCAGATTTTAATTGCTGTTTTACTTTGCTATAAACTGATGAAAAACTAACTTCATCTTCTAAAAGTTTATTTGTATCCACAATTCCTCTCTTGTTTGATTTCATTAACAATATTTCTTGCAATGCCGAGTTAGAAATATCTAACTCTGTTTTTGTTGGATTTTCTACAATCAAAAACTCAAATATAATTGAAATTTTGTTTAACCAATTATACTTGGAATTTTCTAATAAATAAAGTATTTCATACATAACACAAAAACAAATTACACTTAAAACAATATTTACAAGCACTTTCCAAATACTATCGCTTGTGAATCCTAACAATGCAAGCATAATATTTGAAAACATAAAAGAAACTAAAATAAAATTTAGATAATTTGTAGGTTTGTATAAGTTATTGTTTGAATTTAATAAGTTTACGCAACCATTGAACCTGTAAAATTGTCTAAAAGCAAGGACATATCTTACTGCCAATAGAATTAAAAACAGTATCAAATTCTTGCAAATACCCACCATAATACGATTAAGAATAATACTTTTTGTGTAGCCAGTAAACAATACAGAAAGTGCCATAGGTAAATAACCAAAAATCAATATTCCACAAAGTAGTGCCAACAATAGGACTATTACTTTCATTGTGTTTCGTGTTGTTACATTTAATCCTTTGGATATATTATTAACTGCACTTTTATTTGAATATGAAAAAGGCATCTTTATTAAATTTTTAATAAAAAAATATGTTCCAAAAATTAAATATTCAAATCCTCTTAAAATTGGTATGTTATGAAATACAACCTTTGCTTTATTTCTTTTTGATATAAGGTACGATTTACCTTTTGTATCAACATAACTTTGTGCCATATTTTTGCCACAATAAAAACTTGCACCATATAAATTGGGCATCGAATATACTTTTTCCATATAATAAGTATGGCCAAAATTTGATATTTCACACATAATAAAAGCCACTAATATAGTGGCTTTTGTGGGTTACATTATTAAATGTTATGTGTTTTCTTAAACTTGTCAACTCTTCCGCTAACATCAACGATTTTTTGTTTGCCAGAGAAGAATGGATGACATTTATTACAAATGTCAACTTTAATTGTATCCCCATGAACAGCTGAGCCTGTTTTGAAAGTGTTTCCACAAGCACAAACAACTGTTACTTCATGATAATTTGGATGTCCTTCTGTTTTCATTTTATCTCACCTTTTAATTAAATTTTTTACTTTTGTAGGATACCATAAACAAATAAAGATGTCAACACAAATCAATTAATTATTTAAAACTATATGCCAAGTTTTCTATATCGCCTGCGCCTAAAATTAAAACTGCAAAATCTTGACTACACTTTTTCAATATTTCTTTCTTTATTAAGTCAAAAGATGAAAAATATTTACAGTTCTTGTTTTTTAATTTTAATTGTTTAAAAAGTGCAAATGCACTTGCAGATTTATCAAATTTTTCTCGTGCAGGATATGTTTTTAATATAAACAATTCATCGGCATCGTCAAAACATTTTAAGAATTCATTAAACAAGGTTTTTGTTCGTGAATAAGTATGTGGTTGAAAAACGATTAATATTTTTTTTGAAGTGCAGTTTTTAAATGTGCTGATTGTTTCTTTTATCTCTGTTGGATGATGTGCGTAATCGTGAACAATTAATGGCTCTTTTTTTATTATTTCA